>PKTQ01000145.1 GCA_002869085.1 Hyphomicrobiales bacterium
AGGCCCGAATGGCCGGCGATCACCCCTTGGCAGTGTGTCCGCGCCAGTTCGCGCTGAAACCGCGCCTCATCGTGCGAGGCGAACATGAAGCGATTGATGCGCCGCACCGCCCCATGCACCACCAGAAAAGATTTGCCCTGCAGAGTGAAGCTCATTGTGAGCGGCAATTGCCCCATCCAGGCGCGCAGCTCCGCCGGCACCGTGGCCCGGGCATGGCCATACCACGACGCGGACAGCGCATCGCAGGAGCTGCCCTCGGCAAAACCACAGCCGCAATCATCGCCGTCCTCGGCCAATTGTTGCTCCACATTGCCCTGCAGACAGTGCACGCCTGAGGCGGCCAGACGGGCCGCCACCGCCGCCCCGTCGGCTGCATAGGCCGCCGCATCCCCGGTATGGATGATGCGCCCGGGCGGGATGCCGAGCGCCCGCGCCCGCGCCAGCAGCGCCTCCAACGCTTCCAGATTGCCATAGGCGCCGCCGCAGATCAGCAGCTCATCGCCAAACTCGCCAAGTGCTCGTATCTCGTCCATGGCGGCTAAGATCGCATGATTTGCGAGGCCGGAACATGGCAAAACGCCATGCCCGCTTCCGAGCCCCGGCCGCGCCGCAAACGCTCCCCGGATGCGCCACAAGCGTTCCCCGGCCGCGCCCTCCGGCAATTTGATGTGGAAAACCCTGCCCCCGGCGCCCAGGCCCGTCTTTTGCGCCTATCCGATCCGCGGTTTTTGCTCTTATGGTTAATGGGCATGCGCCCAACTGGCAGGAGAGTTGCAACACCCATGGCGAACTGTTTCAGATCAGCACAGGAAAGACCGCCAGGCATGCGCATTCCTCCCTCTTCCCCCTTCGACCATCGGGCTCAGACCCGGTCCTCAGGCGTGCATGAGGACGCGATTGAGGAGGTCAGCCCGGTCGAAGCGGCCAGATTTCGCAAGCAAAAACAGCAAGAAAGCCGGATCGATGCCAGTGAAACCCCGGGGCTGCTGACGCTGCGGGAGGCGCCATCGCCCCGTCAGGCCGGTTTTGGCCGCTGCCGGCACTCGGTTCCGTTTTTGGCACAATTAATCTCCCAGACCCATTGGTCGCGCCCGCGCCGCGCCACCATGCCGGCCCCGGAAGAGGCCAGCAGCGCCTATCGCAGCGCCGATGAGGACCTGCCGCCCGAAGGCCCGGCGGCTTTTAATCGGCGGGTTTCCAGAATAATATGACCGCCGGTCATCGCAGGGGGAGTTTGAGACATTGAAAACCGATATTGAAATCGCGCGCGCCGCCCGCAAGAAGCCGATTCAGGAGATCGGCGCCGCGCTCGGCATCGAGGACAGCGCTCTCCTGCCCTATGGCAATGACAAGGCCAAGATCGACCTTGATTTCATCGACAGCCTGGAACAGCGCCCCAATGGCCGGCTGATCCTGGTGACCGCCATGACCCCTACCCCGGCCGGTGAGGGCAAGACCACCACCACGGTCGGCCTCGGCGACGCCATGCGCCGCATCGGCAAGCACACCGCGATCTGTCTGCGCGAGCCCTCGCTCGGCCCCTGTTTCGGCATGAAGGGCGGCGCCGCCGGCGGCGGCCATGCCCAGATCGTGCCGATGGAAGACATCAATCTGCATTTCACCGGCGATTTCCACGCGGTCGGCGCCGCCAACAACCTGCTCGCCGCCCTGATCGACAATCATTATTACTGGGGCAATGAGCAGAATCTCGATGCCCGCCGCATCAGCTGGCGGCGGGTGGTCGACATGAACGACCGCGCTCTGCGCGACATTGTCGCTTCGCTGGGCGGGGTCGCCAACGGCTTTCCGCGACAGACCGGTTACGATATCACCGTGGCCTCGGAAATCATGGCCATTCTGTGCCTGTCGACCAATCTGAAGGATCTGGAACAGCGCATCCGCCGCATCATTATCGGCCAGCGTTTCGACCGCAGCCATGTCACCGCCGACCAGCTTAATGCCTCCGGGGCCATGACCGTGCTGCTGCGCGATGCGTTAAAGCCCAATCTGGTGCAGTCGCTCGAGCACACCCCGGCCTTCGTCCATGGCGGGCCCTTCGCCAATATCGCCCATGGCTGCAACTCGCTGATCGCCACCCGCACCGCGCTGAAGCTTGCGGACTATGTGGTCACCGAAGCCGGTTTCGGCGCCGATCTCGGCGCCGAGAAGTTTTTCAACATCAAATGCCGCCAGGGCAATCTGAAGCCCGACGCCGCGGTGGTGGTCGCCACCATCAGGGCGCTGAAATTCCAGGGCGGCGTGGCCATGGACCGTCTTGGCCAGCCTGATCCGGACGCCCTGAAGAAGGGGCTGGAGAATCTGGGCGCCCATATCCGCAATATGGGCCAGTTCGGCGTGCCGGCGGTGGTCGCCATCAACCGCTTCGCTTCCGATCAGGACGAGGAGGTGCGCGATGTGTTCGACTATTGCCGCGATCTCGGGGTCAATGCCCATGAGTGCAATCACTGGGCCGAAGGCGGCGCCGGCGCGCTGAGCCTCGCCGAGGACGTGGTGCGCATCGCCGATTCCGGCTCCAGTCAGTTCCGCACGCTTTATGCGGACAAGATGCAGCTATGGGAAAAGGCCCGCCACATCGCCCGCACCATTTATCATGCCGACGACATCATCGCCGACAAGAAGGTCCGCGACCAGTTCCGCGCCCTTCAGGAGCAGGGCTTTGGCGATCTGCCGATCTGCATGGCCAAGACCCAGTACAGCTTTTCCACCGATCCGCTGCTGAAAGGGGCGCCCGACCATCATGTCACCCCGATCCGCGAGGTGCGCCTGGCCGCCGGCGCCGGCTTCATCGTGGCGATCTGCGGCGAGATCATGACCATGCCCGGCCTGCCGCGCCGCCCGGCCGCCGAATCGATCGGCATCGACGAGACCACCGGCCTCACCGAGGGATTGTTCTAAAACGTTTTGCAAAAGCAAAACGCAGAGACGGACCAGACGAACTCTAAGATGACAGCGACAGGTGTTTTGAAAAAACACCGAGAGCCTGTTGCATCCCTCCCATGTGACACAAACACCGGCCCGCATCCCCACCGGCTACCCTTGGTTCATACTCCCTGAGGGCGGTGGGGCGGGGGAGCGGGGAGGGCAGGAACGGCAGAAAAATAAGGACAGGCCCGCATCCCCACCCGCCACCCTTAGGTCTAACTCCCTGGGTGGCCGGGTGGGGGAGCGGGCCGGTGCCGATTATCATTCAAAAAAGCGAGCGGGCCGGTGCCGATTATCACTCCAAAAAGCGAGCGTGAAGGGCAGCATCGGCAGAACGCATGGACGCAACCGGAATGCGCCCCCGCTCAGGACCAAATCCTTGGGCCTGAGCGGCAAGGCCGACTGGCCGTCGGGCGTGAGCCCGCCCCGCCGGAGCCGTGAGCGCGCATGTTCATGCGCGCGAACTGGCGCGAGGCAAAAAAGTGTCAGCGGAGCTGAGGGACTTTTCTCCGAGTACCCTAATATGCCAGCTTCACCAATTGGCGCTTGCGCCACATCAGCACCCGCCAGGCCAGCCCCTGCAGGCCCCTGACCAGGGCCCGGCCCGGGTCGAGGCCGGCGGCCTTGGAGATCATGGCGATCAGCCGGTCGATATGCCGGCGCTGATAGATGCCGAGCACCCGTTTTTGATAGGCGTTCGAGAAGGTGGACCGGTCATATCGGGTAGCCGAATCCGGACCGTAATTGGCGCAGTAATAAGCCCCGGCCAGCTCGTCGTCGCTGGCTTCGAACAGGCGCCCGAACGCCACCCGCAACCGGGTCGCCAGCCCCGGCTGCACCGGCTCGTCCCCGGCCTGTTTGAGGAACATGCCGTAATGGGCGAACTCATCGGCGGCGATGCGGGCCGCCAATTGTTTCAGCACCGGCTCGTCGGTTTTGTCCCGGATGGCGGCATAGAGTGAGGAAGTGCCGCTTTCCACCACGCAGCGGGCGATCAGCTCATTGGTGCGGCTGCCGCGGATCGAGCTGGCGGCCTCGGTATCGATGCCTTGGATTTCGCGGAACCGCGCGAGAGAAGTGTCGAAATCGAAGCTGGGGTCCGCCAGCGCCGCCCATTTGGCCAGCGCCGCCCCGTGCTGCGATTCCTCGCGCCCCCACATATCGAGGGCGGCGATCATGCCGGGCGCGTCCGCCCAGATGCCGCTGAGATAGGCCACGTAATCGGGCGCATTGGCTTCCACCAATGCCGCCGCCTTGACGGTTTTGAGAATTTCGGGATCGACCCGGCCGGGATCGAACTTGTCCCAGTCGATATCGGTCATCATGTTCCAGCGCATCGGCAAACCTCACCTACCAGCTTCACGGCCTGAGCGGCTGATGACTATGCGATGATCGCCCGTGACTTGGCAAGTTCAGCCGCTATGGGTCGTTTACAGCGCCGATTCGATCTTGATCAGGTGATCCAGATGCTCCTGCGCCCGGTTGCGGGCTTCGTCCGAGGCGGCGTCGTCCACATCTTCCTGGGCATTCTTGATCTGCTGGGCCAGCACGGTCTTGTCGAGCTCGCTTTCCGGAAGCGCGAACTCAGCGAGGACCGTCAGCGCGTCCGGCGCCACATCGGCAAAGCCGCCGCGCACGAACACCCGCTGTTTCTCACCGCCGGGCAGCGAGATATCCAGCATGCCGGGACGGACCGTCGAGATCACCGGCGCATGGCCGGGCATGACCGCGAAATCGCCTTCGACCCCCGGCACCACCACCATGGCGGCCTCGGCCGAAAACAGCAATTTCACTGGTGACACCAGCTCGAAATGAAACGTATCCGCCATATATCCGGTCCTTAAGTCCTGTCGCTCAGCCGCGGGCGGCTGAACACCCTAGGCGGCCTCGGCGGCCATCGCCGCCGCCTTTTCGACCGCCTCTTCCATCGAGCCGACCATATAGAAAGCCGCTTCCGGCAGATGATCATATTCGCCGGCAACCAGGCCTTTGAAGCCCTTGATGGTGCTGGCCAGATCGACGAATTTGCCCGGCGAGCCGGTAAACACTTCCGCCACGAAGAAGGGCTGGCTGAGGAAACGCTCGATCTTGCGGGCGCGGGCCACGATCAGCTTGTCTTCCTCGCTCAACTCGTCCATGCCGAGAATGGCGATGATATCCTGCAGCGCCTTGTAGCGCTGGAGAATTTCCTGCACTTCACGGGCGATGTTGTAATGCTCTTCGCCGACAATGCGCGGGTCAAGCACCCGGCTGGTCGAATCGAGCGGATCCACCGCCGGATAAATGCCTTTTTCCGAAATCGAGCGCGACAGCACCGTGGTGGCGTCGAGATGGGCGAACGAGGTCGCCGGCGCCGGGTCGGTCAGATCGTCCGCCGGCACGTAAATGGCCTGCACCGAGGTGATCGAGCCCTTGCTGGTGGTGGTGATGCGCTCCTGCATCTCGCCCATTTCGGTGGCCAGGGTCGGCTGATAGCCCACCGCCGAGGGAATGCGGCCCAGCAGCGCCGACACTTCCGAGCCGGCCTGGGTGAAGCGGAAGATATTATCGACGAAGAACAGCACATCCTGGCCTTCATCGCGGAAATGCTCGGCCACGGTGAGGCCGGCCAGGCCGACACGCGCGCGCGCTCCGGGCGGCTCGTTCATCTGGCCATAGACGAGCGCCGCTTTCGAGCCCTCGCCGCCGCCTTTCTTGTTCACGCCCGACTCGATCATTTCCCAATAGAGGTCATTGCCCTCGCGGGTGCGCTCGCCCACACCGGCAAACACCGAATAGCCGCCATGGGCCTTGGCGATATTGTTGATCAGCTCCATGATCAGCACGGTCTTGCCGACGCCGGCGCCGCCGAACAGGCCGATCTTGCCGCCCTTGGCGTAAGGCGCCAGCAGGTCGACGACCTTGATGCCGGTCACCAGGATTTCGGTATCGGTGGACTGGTCCACATATTCCGGCGCCAATTGGTGGATGGCCCGTTTCTGCTCGGTCTCGATCGGGCCGGCCTCGTCCACCGGCTCGCCGATCACATTCATGATCCGGCCCAGGGTTTCCTTGCCCACCGGCACGGAAATCGGCTCGCCCAGATCGGTGACCGGATTGCCGCGCACCAGACCTTCGGTATTGTCCATGGCAATGGTGCGCACCGAGTTCTCGCCCAGATGCTGCGCCACTTCCAGAACCAGCCTCTTGCCCTGATTATCCGTCTCCAGCGCATTGCGGATCGCCGGGAGCGCATCGTCGAACTGCACGTCGACCACCGCCCCGATCACCTGCGTCACCTTGCCGACACTGTCCGTTTTGGCCATTTATCTTACCTCATTCTTGTCAGAGCGCATCGGCGCCCGAAATGATTTCAATCAGTTCCTTGGTGATCATCGCCTGACGGGCCCGGTTGTACTGGAGGGTCAGCTTGTCGATCATCTCGCCCGCATTACGGGTTGCGTTATCCATGGCCGTCATGCGCGCGCCCTGTTCGCTGGCGCCGTTTTCGAGAATGGCCCGGTAGATCTGCACCCGGATATTGCGCGGCAGCAGATCGTCCAGAATTTCCGATTCGTCCGGCTCGTAATCATAGCAGGCCTGGGCGCCCTTGCTCTTGGCCCCGGCGCTGTCCTCATCCGCTTCCGTCAGGGTCGAGGGGATCAGCGGCTGCGCCACCGGTGTCTGTGAAATCACCGATTTGAAGCGCGAATAGAACATGGTGCAGATATCGAACTCTTCCGCCTCGAACATCTCCACCAGCCTGGTGCCCAGCTCGCGGGCGATACGGTAATTCTCGGCCTGATCGCCGCTGAGCCGCACCAGATCGACCATCTGGTCGGAGAACATGGTCTTCAGCGCGTCATGGCCCTTGATGCCGACACACAGGATTTTCACCTGCTTGCCGTCCGCCTGCAGGCGCAGCGCCTCGTCGCGGGCCAGTTTGGCGATGCCGGAATTGAAGCCGCCGCACAGGCCGCGCTCGGCGGTCGCCACCAGCAGCAGATGCACATTGTCCTTGCCGCTGCCGGTAATCAGGCGCGGCGCGCCGGCCCGCCCCTGCAAAGCGGCGCGCAGACGGGCGATCACCGTTTCTATCCGTTCCGCATAGGGCCGGGCTTCCTCGGCCGATTCCTGCGCACGGCGCAGCTTGGCCGCCGCCACCATTTGCATGGCCTTGGTGATCTTCTGCGTCGACTTGACGCTGGCAATCCGGGTTCTAAGATCCTTGAGGCTGGGCATGGGTTGGCTGCTTTACAATCAGGCGAAGGCTTTGGCGAAGGTGCTGACGGCGGATTCGACGCCGGCCGATGTCTCATCGGTCAGCTCCTGCTCCTCGGCAATGGTCTTCAGGAGGTCGGCGTGCTTGTCGCGCAGAGTGCGTAGCAGCTCCTCCTCGAACCGGCCCACATCGGCCACCGGCAGGCTGTCCAGATAGCCTTTCACACCCGCATAGATCACGCAGACCTGCTCCTCGACCCGAAGCGGCGAGAATTGCGGCTGTTTCAGCAATTCGGTCAGGCGGGCGCCGCGATTGAGCATACGCTGGGTGGCCTCGTCGAGATCGGAACCGAACTGGGCGAAGGCCGCCATTTCGCGGTATTGCGCCAGTTCGCCCTTGATCGAGCCGGCCACCTGCTTCATGGCCTTCAACTGGGCCGCCGAGCCGACGCGGCTGACCGACAGGCCCACATTCACCGCCGGACGCACGCCCTGATAAAACAGGTCGGTTTCCAGGAAGATCTGGCCGTCGGTAATCGAAATCACATTGGTCGGAATATAGGCCGACACGTCATTGGCCTGGGTTTCGACGATCGGCAGCGCGGTCAGCGAGCCGGCGCCGTGATCCTCGTTGAGCTTGGCCGCCCGCTCCAGCAGACGGCTATGCAGGAAGAACACATCGCCCGGATAGGCTTCGCGTCCCGGCGGGCGCCGCAGCAGCAGCGACATCTGGCGATAGGCCACCGCCTGTTTGGACAGATCGTCATAGATGATCAGCCCGTGCATGCCGTTATCGCGGAAATATTCACCCATCGCGCAGGCCGCATAGGGCGCCAGGAACTGCAACGGCGCCGGCTCGGACGCGGTCGCCGCGACGATGATCGAATATTCCAGGGCTCCGTTCTCTTCCAGAACCTTCACCAATTGCGCCACGCTGGAGCGTTTCTGCCCCACCGCCACATAGATGCAATAGAGCTTCTTGCTCTCGTCATCGGTCTCATTGATGGTTTTCTGGTTCAGCATGGCATCGAGCGCCACCGCCGTTTTGCCGGTCTGCCGGTCGCCGATGATCAGCTCGCGCTGGCCGCGGCCGATCGGGATCAGCGCATCCACCGCCTTGATGCCGGTCTGCACCGGCTCATGCACCGATTTGCGCGGCAGGATGCCCGGCGCCTTCACATCGACCTGGCTGAAACTGTCGGTCTCGATCGGCCCCTTGCCGTCGATCGGCTTGCCCAGCGCGTCAACCACCCGGCCCAGCATCGCCTTGCCGACCGGCACCTGCACGATATTACCGGTCCGCTTGACCGTATCGCCCTCGCTGATGCCCCGGTCTTCGCCGAAAATCACCACGCCCACATTGTCGCTCTCAAGATTGAGCGCCATGCCGCGTACGCCGCCGGGAAACTCGACCATCTCGCCGGCCTGGACATTGTCGAGCCCATAGACGCGAGCGATACCGTCACCCACCGACAGAACCTGACCGGTTTCGGAAACCTCGGCCTCGGTTCCGAAGCCCTCGATTTGCTCTTTTAAAATAGCGGAAATTTCCGCGGCACGGACATTCATTATCCGACCTCTTTCATCATGCGTTGAAGGTTGAAGAGTTTGGTGCGCAGTGAATTGTCATACATGCGGCTGCCCAATTTGACGACCAGGCCGCCCAGCAGGCTGGCATCGACGCTCTGCATGATCTGTACATCGCGCCCGGTCAGCTTGTTCAGAGTGGCCTGCAGCTTGCTGAGCTGCGCCTCTCCCAGCGCTTGTGCGCTTGTCACTTCAGCTGTGGTCTCGCCCCGGTCGGCCGCCAGCAGGCTGTGATAGGCCGCCACCATGTCGCGGATATGATCCAGCCGCCCGTTCCGGGCCACGGTGCCGAGAAAATTGGCGGTCAGGCCGTCGATCTTCAGCCCGCCCAGCACGGCGCCCATCGCCTTGACCTGGTCGGAGCGGGAAAAAACCGGGCTGTCCACCAGCCGCTTCAGATCCGGATGATCGTCAAGCGCGGCCAGAAAACCGTCCAGCGCGCTGGCCACCGCGTCATGACTGCCGGCCTTGTGCGCGAGATCGAACAGGGCACGGGCATAACGCCCGGAAACTGATGCAAGTAATGCTGTGTTGCCTGACACGGATATTCTGCTCTCGATATGGAAAGGATGGTCGGTTCGCTGTCAGCCCGCCAAGGCTGCCACCTCATCTTGCCGCCCATACCCCCTTATTTGTCGCATAGGTTCGTCGCATAGGAATGAAGAGTGAATATCTCCACCCCTCAGGCATCGTCTAGCATAGCCGCCAAAGGCTGACAATATCGACCAAACGACAACATGAAAAAAACTCATTCCACGGCGGAAATCCGTACAATCGGTCACATTTTTCGATGGACCCATCATAAAAAGTTCTGCGGATCTATATCGATACGCAGACGGATGCCCGCCTTGGCCTTCACCGGGCCGAGCCAGGCCTTGAGATAGGCCTGCGGCGACTGGCCGGGCGCCGCCTTGAGCAAAAACCGCATCCGGTAGCGGCCGCGAATCTGAAACAGCGGCGCCGGCGCCGGCCCCAGCACCCGAATCTCCGCCGCCGCCGGGGCCGCGGCGGCCAGTTTGCGGCAGAACCGGATCAGCTCCGCTTCAACCTTGCCTGAAACGATGACGGCGGCCAGGCGGCCGAAGGGCGGCAGGCCAAGATCGCGGCGCTGGGCGATCTCGCGCTCATAGAACATATCCCGGTCGTCCGCCGCCAGTGCCTGCAGCACCGGATGCTCGGGCGTGTGGGTCTGCAAAATCACCTTGCCGGGCAGATCCGCCCGCCCGGCGCGCCCCGCCACCTGATGCACGAGCTGATAGCTGCGCTCGGCGGCGCGCAGATCGCCCATCGCCAGGCCCAGATCCGCATCCACCACCCCCACAAGCGTGAGGCCGGGAAAATGATGGCCCTTGGCCACCAATTGGGTGCCGATCACCAGATCGATGCGCCCGGCCTCGATATCGGCGAACACCCGCTGCACCCGGGTGAGATCCCCGGACAGATCGCTGGAAAGCACCGTCATGCTTTGATCCGGAAACAGCGCCGCCGCCTCTTCCGCGATCCGCTCGATGCCCGGCCCGCAGGCCACCATGGCATCGGCGGCGCCGCAGGACGGGCAGGTCCGCACCGGGCGGGTTTCATAGCCGCAATGATGGCACATCAGTTTATGCGCCCGCCGATGTTCCACCAGCCAGGCATCGCAATGGGGGCAGGAAATGCGGTGGCCGCAGGCCCGGCACAGGGTCAGCGGCGCATAGCCGCGCCGGTTGAGGAACAGCAGCGCCTGCTCCCCCCTGGCAAAAGTTTCGCGGAGCGCATCGATCAGCACCGGCGACAGGAACCGGCCCCGCTCCGGCGGCGAGCGTCGCATATCCACCAGCCCGACTTTCGGAAGCACCGCGCCGCCATGGCGGTGATTCAGCCGCACATGGGCATATTTGCCGCTCTCGGCATTCACAAGGCTTTCCACCGATGGGGTGGCGGAGCTCAGCAGCACCGGGATTTTGCCCAGCAGGCCGCGCACCACGCCGATATCGCGCCCGTGATAAGGCACCCCGTCATCCTGCTTGTAGGCGCCCTCATGTTCCTCGTCGATCACCACCAGCCCCAGCTCGGCAAAGGGCAGGAACAGCGCCGAGCGCGCGCCGATCACCGCCCTGGCCGCCCCCGAGCGCACCCCGTGCCAGACCCGCTCGCGCGCGCCAGCGCTCATATGGGAATGCCAGGCCGCCGGCCGCACCCCGAACCGGTCCCGGAACCGGTCTAGAAAGCGCGAGGTGAGCGCGATTTCCGGCAGCAGGATCAGCACCTGGCGCCCCGCCGCCAGCACATCGGCGGC
>PKTQ01000379.1 GCA_002869085.1 Hyphomicrobiales bacterium
ATGCTTGTACACTATTGTCCTTTGTTTCATCAAGATGACCGCTTTAAGGTTCGGAGCCGTCATTTGACATCTTTGGAATTAATGGGTCCTGACCCTAGTGTCTTCCCGGAGCCAGCACGCAAAATGGACATCCCGCGAGCCGGAACTGCCCCCGCACCAAGGGTTACCATGCCTGCAAGATCTACTGTGCGCCTCAGAGCTTCATCTGAATTTGGATCAACCTTTCCTGTAAACACATCGCCCGGCAATGTTACGGCGCTGATAGTTGCATTTATAATTGAGTAAATATTGGTTTTACGGAATCTGTCGGCAAATCCAGATGTCACATAACCATTCTCAACAAGCTTCCCAAGCCAATCTCTCTCTCAAGCATCTTTTGACTGATGATGGTTCTGTATCAAGCCTCTCAGCACCCCCTCGGCGCGGGCCTTGAGCGCCTTTTTGGCGGAGGGGGGAAGATCCGCATCGTCAATGATCTGGAAATGCGCATTGAGGGCCGCCGGGGCCTGGTGCGGGCGGGACGCCACCCCCTCGCCCATCCGCCGCAGACGATCATCGATGCGGGCAAGGAAATAGTCCTGGCGGGCCTTGACCTCGTCGCTGGCGGCGCGGTGCAGCAGCGCCTCGCGGCCAGCCTCGAGTCTGGGCAGGATATGATCGCGCAGCTCGGGCTTGAGCCTGCGCATATAGTCGCGGCTGCCAAGCTCAAAGGCTTTCAGGGCATTGGCGGCGTGGCCCGGGGCGCCGCGGCCGGCCTTGGCCAGCAGCTCCCCATTGGCCTTCGAAGCCGTGAACAGCAAATTGTCCAGATCCTCCTCGGCCTTCCAGCGGGCAAGCTGGGTCTGTTTGCTGCGATAGACGTGGCCAAGCCCGTCCCGGTCCTCCAGCGCCGAATTGGCGGCGGGGTCGCCGGGGATTTTCAGGCTGAAACGCCCGGCCGGGCCGCCGCCTCCCGGCGCGGAGGGACTGCCCTGCAGGGCGAGACGGTTGGAGCTGGAGTTCGGCGCAAAATCCGCGCCGGTCTCCCGATGATAAGCGGGGAATGTGGGCATAACTCACCTCCTATTTGAACAGGCGCGCCGCGCCGGCATTGATCAGCGGGCTGAGCGCATTGAAATAGCCGGTCTGGCGGGCGGCGGCGGCGTTGGAGCGGTTCAGGGCCGCCTGGGCCTTGTAGCTGGAGGATGTTTTATCGGCGTTGTAGCGGGCGGCCTCGATATCAAGCTCGGATTCGGTCAGGCGATCATCGAGATCGGCGATCGAGGAGCCGGATTTGAGGCTGAGGCCGCTGCCGCCTCGGGCCGCGATCTGGCGGCCCAGCATGCGGCTCTGATCGCGGCGCATGCGGCCCATGCGAAAAGCGCCGGCGTCCCGGGCGATTTCGGCATTGCGTTCATTGACGCGGGCCTGGGCTTTCAACTGCGCGCTGCGCTGCGAGGCCGACATCAGCGAGCCCGCCGCGGAAACGGCGGCGCTTAAGATTTGAAGACACATGGGTTTCTCCTATGGTTCGATTTCATATTGAATGTTGAGGCCGCGAATGAGCGCCGGCAGCGGCAAGGCGGACAAAAGGGTGATCTCGCCCTCTTCCTCGCGGGAATGGCTGACGGAGACGCTGTGAGGCCCGGTGCGGGGCGGCGCAGCCTGGTCGGTTGGCTCGCCGGCCCTGCGCTGCAGAAAAGCCTCCTGCCGGGAGGCGCCGCCCACCATCAGGCCGAGCGAACGGTAGACATCGGCGATCACCCGCACCGCCCGCATGCTGCGGCCCAGCACCGCGCCGCCGCGCGAGCCCTCGGAAGGCGGCAGGGTGACGGCGCGGGATTCATAGGCCAGGCCGACATGGATCCTCGCGGCGCTGACGCCGTCCGGCAGGAAGATCTGGCCGCCGGAGACGGTGAGCCCCGCATGCACCATGCCGTCGGCCAGCGCCGTCACCGTTTCCCCTTCCAGGTGGCCGAGGCCATAAAGACCTGAGACCGGGGCGCCCGAATAGGAAATGGCGCTGTCGAGGAATATCCCGTCCTCGACCTCGCTATCCTCGAAGGGCGGGTTCAGCCGTTCGATATATTTTCTGGTCGCGCCGCCAATGGTGCGGCTGACGCAGAGCCAGACCTCGTGATGGGAGACGCCGGGGATCACCGCCAGCGATTCCACCACCGCATCGACGCCGCCAAGCTGATGCCGGGCCAGCGCCACCACCTTCTGGTCGCGCTCATAGGTCAGGCTGACCAGCGAGCCGTCATTGCAGACGATCCAGATCACCGCATCGGGCTCCTGGGCATAGGCCAGTTCCTTGACGCCGCTTTTCAACAGATGGCTCGAAAGAATGGTCAGTTCGGGGGTGATGAAACCATCCACATCGAGCGAATAGAGAAATTCACGCAAGGTGTGGCCATAGGGCCCGGCATAGATCAGGGCCTTGCCGACCTGCACCGGCCGCACCTCGGCCGCGCCGAAGGTGCTCTGGCGGTTCTGCTGCACATTGGAGGCCGACAGGGGCTTGGTGGCATCCATCGGCGAGATGGTGCGGGTGGCGGCGGTGGTGCCGAGCATCAGCTCGCGCCCCTCGACCAGCCAGTTGATGGCGTTGATCTCGCCGGACAGGATTTCCAGATCGATGGCATCGTCATCTACCAACGGGCTGGACACGCCGTGATCGGCATAATCGCTCACCTTCGAGCCCCAGATGGCCTGGGGCTGGGTGTCGGTGCGGGCAAACACCAGCCGGTCGCGGTAAAAGCCCACATGGGCCGGCCAGCCGGTCTCCTCGCTCCAGGCGCCCAATTGCCAGCGCAGCATCGGGTCGGTGTCCATGAACACCGGCCCGTAAAGCCGCGCCGAGACATTGAGCGCGTCGATATGGGCGGTGATCCTGGCCCAGCGCCAGTCCCCGTCGCTGCCGCGCATGCGGATATGTCGGCCCACATCGGTGGCCTTGAAGCCGGCATCACCATTGATGCCGGTCACCGCCGAGGCGGTGATGGTGACCGGGGTCATGGCATCGCCGCTTTCCTTCAGGCGCAGAGTGGCCATATAGGCCGAGGAGCTGCCGTCCTGGCCGTTGAGCTGGGTGATATAGAGGCGGAATTTCGAGAACGCCACATCATTGGGAAACGCGAAATGCCGGATCTCGTCGAGCACCCAGCCGGTTTCGGCGGTGCGGCTGTCGATCGGCACATATTGGCTGCCGTCCCAGCCCTCGAAACGCCAGGCCGAGGGCATGAAATCGGCATTGCTCTTGCCGGCGCGAATGCTGTAGCCGGTGCAGATTTTCTCCTCGCCGGCCGGCAGGGCATAGGCGATCCAATCCGGGGTCGGGTTGGAAAAAGTCCAGGCGGTGGCCTCGTCATTGTCGAACACCTGCCAGGTGCCGCCGCCGCCCGTGTCCACCGTGCCGGAGGGCGCGGTGTTGCTGGTCATGAACGGCACGATATCGCCGCGATCCGACACGGTCAGGCTGGTGCCGGTCTTGTTGCCGGGCAGATAGGGTCCGTCCTCATGCTGGTGAGGATCGAGCGACCAGACATCGTCCTCATAGCGCGATATCTCGCGCGGGGGGACGTCGCCATGAGTGACATAGAGCCGGTCGGCGCTCTGGGCGAAATCGAGCGCCGCGATCTCATTCTCGGGCCAGGGGGTAGCGATTTCGACCGGCGCACCGCCGCCATCCACCACCTGGCCAAAGCTGTTGCAGACACGGAACATATTGTCGCCCAACTCCAGCACATAGGCCTGGTTCGACGAGAAGATGAACGGGATCAGCCGGGTCTTTTTGCCGCTGTCCTTCACTTCGGCGATGAAGCTGGTGCCAGAGCGCTTGCGCAGCCCCCCCTCCTGCAAGGGCAGCCAGTTGACGCAGGTCTTGAGGCCGGCGCGATAGGGGTCCACATCGATGCGGGCATGAAGCAGCGGATTGATCTCGCCGCGTGTAAAGTCGACTTTGGCCAGATGAATGCTCATGAATAGCGTACCATTTCATATTCGGAGGGCTCGGCGTGGAGGAACGGCGACTCGATGGCGTCATTGAGCCGCGCTTCCAGCACCGCGCGCTCATAGATGCGATTGGCCCGGTCCATATAAGAGGCCTTGCCGGTGATGGTGTGGCCGATACGCAGGGCCAGCATGGCCGCCAGCGCATCGGCGAACAGGGGATCGAACATGCCCTCGCGGGTTTCGCGGGCGACATAGCGAATTCTGAGCGGCGCGGGGGCATCGCTCAGCAATCGCCCGCCTTCGAGCGCATAGGGCAAGGAAGCGGCGGCGGCGCTGCCGTCCTCGGTGAGGGGCAGCAGGGCGATATAGTCCGAGGGAAGGGTGAAGGCGCGTGCCCAGCCAAAGGCCGGCGCTTCGGCGTCGGCGGCCAGAGCGGCGCGCCGGACGGCGAAGTTCCAGTGATGCTTGCGCAGTTCCGCGTCGCGGGCCTGGTCATATTCGTCGCGCAGCAGCCGCGCGATGCGGCTGTCGTCATCGACCGATCCGAGCGCGGTTTCGCCCAGCATATTGGCGGTCATTTTCCACAGACCGATGCGGGTGAGAGCCGAAGGCATGGGCTTAGCGCCTGTCGGTGGCGGTGGCGGCGCTCAGCTCATAGACCGCCTCGCCGGAGGTGAAGCCGGTGCAGGCCAGGCGCCAATTGCGCGCCAGAGCAGAGCCGGAGCCGGAGAACACAGACGCGCTGTGGCTTTGATCCGGCACGTCGATCCAGTTGCCGCCATTGTCCTCGACCTGAAGACTGATTGTGGCGGTGAAGGTGCCGGAGAGCAGCACATCGACCTGATCGCCCCGGACAGCGGCGCTGTTGCCGGTAGCGGTGAAACTTCCATTTGTAGTGTTGGACATGATCTAGACCTTTCCTTGAGGGGTTTTGGTGGATTTGGTGGTTTTGGTTTTGGCGGCCGGTCGGGCCTTGCGGGCAGGCTTTGCCGCGCTTTGGGTCCTGGCGGCGGTTTTGCGGGCGCTGCGGGCAATGGTCACGGCGGCGGCGGTGCGAGCGGCCTTGCGGCGCTCATTGTCGCGCCGGTCGAGAGCGGCCAGCAGGGCTTGGCGCTGTTCCTCGCGGGCGGTCGGCCCGGCCATCAGCGCGGGGGCATCCTTGGCCCAGTCGCGCTGGCGGCGGAAATGGGCGCGCAGCACCGGGTCGTCGGGCAAGGGTTTCGGCATGGATATTCTCCTTATCAAGTTGAGGGATGGGTGGTGTTCAGGCCCCGGCGCTGCCAGAATGAAACCGGAGCAATCGGGGGCAAGACTCATGGAACTTGCATCAAGGCAGGCCATCGTGGTGCTGACCGGCGCCGGCATTTCGAAAGAATCCGGTCTGGAGACTTTTCGCGACGAGGACGGGATCTGGTCGAAGGTGAAGCTTGAGGATGTGGCAACGCCGGAGGCCTTCCAGCGCGATCCGGCACTGGTGCAGGCGTTCTATAATCAGCGGCGGCGGGGACTGCTGGCGGCCGATATCGGGCCGAATGCCGCCCATACAGCACTGGCGCGGTTGGAGCGGGACTGGCCGGGGCCATTTCTGCTGGTCACCCAGAATATTGACGATCTGCACGAGCGCGCCGGCTCAAAGAAACTGATTCACATGCACGGCGAATTGCTGAAAGCCCTTTGCCTGGCCTGCGGCGGCAAAAGCCCGTGCCGGTCCGATCTCGGCGCGGCAACCCCCTGCCCCCATTGCGGATCCGAAGGGCAACTGCGGCCCGATGTGGTGTGGTTCGGCGAAATGCCCTATCAGATGGAGCGCATTTATGAAGCCCTCGGCACTTGCGGCCTGTTCGTGTCAACCGGCACCTCCGGCACGGTCTATCCGGCGGCGGGATTTGCCGGCGAGGCGCGTCAATGCGGGGCGCAAACCGCCGAGCTCAATCTGGAGCGCTCGGGCAATGGGGCGCTGTTCAGCGAGGGGCGCTACGGCCCGGCCACCCAGATCGTGCCGGCCTTTGTCGATGAACTGCTATCGGGCGCGGTCTGAGCCCGGCGGCGCATTGAGATGGCTTATCTGACCCCTGGCCGTGATGGCATGATGCCATTGCAATGAAGCTTCGACATGAAGCGCCGGGAAATTTTTTTAAACCCGGTTTGAACCTTTCGGCTTTTCCCCGCGTCTATCTCCATACAGCTCAATCAAACACAGCAAATTGGAGAAGACCCATGTTGAACACCACCAAGAAACTGAACACCCTTTTTGGCGCTCTGGCCGCAACCCTGGCCCTGACCGTCTCCATTCCTCATTCCGGTTCCAACTCGCTGATCAGCACCGCCTATGCCAATGATGGCGGCGGCGGCGCCATGGACAATATCTCCCCCCATACCCGCCGCCCCGGCGCCGGTTTCAGAAATGGCCGCAGCTTCAGCAAAGTGTTCTTCCGCCCCGGCCCGAACGCCCGCCAGCGCGCCGCGTCCCGTGCCCGCAATGCCGCCCGCCGCGCCGCCCGCCGTGCTCGTATCGCCCGGGCCGAAGCCCGCGCAGCAGCCCGCCGCGGACCGGCAGCCGCCCGCCGTCATGCCGCCCTCGTGGCCCGCGCCAAGGCGAGAGAAGCCCGCAGAGTGGCCCGCGCCAAAGCCAGGGCCGCCCAGCGCCGGGCCGTGGCCGAACGGATGCGGGCCCGCCGGGCCGCCAGAGGCATGATGCGGGATGCGCGTCGCATGTTCGGCATGGATTTCAACAATGACTTCGTGAGCACCACCGATGCGAAGACCGGCCGCACCACCACCCTGCGCAGGGACCGGTTTGGAAACATCTACACCGCGGCTCCCAATCCGAACCCGAATGTGGTTCCGGTCGCGGCACCGGTCGCCCCGGCAGCGCCGGCCCGCAACACACCCTGGGCCAGCTCGACCAATCCGGCCACCGGCATCACCACCACCAGCGTGCCGAACGGCGTCGGCGGCCACACCGTCACCCTGACGGGCCCGGCCGGGAATGTGGTCAACCAGTTCACCACCAACTGGTAGGCGCCCGCCCCCAAATAATAAGACCGGTGAGTGCAGGCTCACCGGTCTTTTTTCGTGTGGAACTTACAAGTCAGGTCAGATGTTTGCCGAAGAAGGCGGTGGTACGCGACCAGGCCAGCTTGGCGGCGGCTTCGTTGTAACGCGGGGTCGAATTGTTGTGAAAGCCGTGTCTGGTGCCTTCATAGACATGCATCTCATAGCTGCGGCCGGCAGCCTTCAGCGCCTCCTCATAGCCGGCCCTGGTGGCGTTGACCCTCGGGTCGTCCTCGGCATAGTGGATCAGCAGCGGCGCGCTGATCCTGCTCACATCCTCGGCTTTGGGCGCGGTCCCGTAAAACGGAACAGCGGCATTCAATTGATCGCCCAGTTCCACCGCAAGGTAATTGGTCACGCCGCCGCCGAAGCAAAACCCGGTGGCGCCGAGCTTGCCGTTGCACAGCTTGTGTCCCCGCAGATATTTGGCGCCGTTCAGCATGTCGATCATGATTTTGCCCCGGTCGAGCTGTTTCTGCATCACCTTGCCGTCATCGTCATTGCCGGGATAACCGCCAAGCGGGGTCAGCGCATCAGGGGCCAGCGCCATGAATCCGGCCACGGCGGCGCGGCGGGCCACATCCTCGATATGGGGGTTGAGGCCTCGGTTCTCGTGGATGACCAACACGGCGGGGAACGGCCCCTCGCCCGCCGGCTGCACCAGATAACCGCGCATCTCGCCGCCATTTCCGCCCGGTGAGGAATAATTCACATAGCGCGCCTTGATGCGTTTGTCGGTGAATGAAATGGTCTGCGCCTTGGCATATTGCGGCAGCAGGGCCTCGGCCATCGCCAGGCCGGAACCTCCGACAATGCCGATCGCGGCGGCGCGGCTCAGAAATTCGCGCCTCGACATCTGCGAGTGGCAATATTGGTCATAGAGATCGTAAATCCGCTTATCGATCCGCTTCTTGTCCATCAATGTTTCTCCCTGACAATCACATGGCCCATCAGAATGATGCGATTGGTTATCCATTGCAATTGCCGCCGCACTTCCCCGACTTCAAGATTACGTGACCAGCCCACCCCGGGAGCCGCATTCAGGCACCGGGACCGGGCGGATAGGTCACATTGTTGCCCGTTCTACTTTAGTCTAGAATCCAAGCATACCGGCCTTCAGCAGGAGGTTCCCATGTCCATCAAATCTCTTTTCAAACCACTTATTTCCACCCTGTTGAGCCTCACCCTGGCTTTCGCGGTCGTCAATCTGCCCGCCCGCCCGGCCCTCGCCGGCTCGTCCTCCAGCGGCATCGGCGGCAACATCAATTATCTGCTACCGCTGATCGTGGTGACCCAGATCTATATGTGGCAGCTTGCCAGGATGAATAGCTTCGCCTTACGCTCCCGCCCGATGACCTTGGTCATGCCGCTGAGCGATGGCACCAGGGTGCTGATCTATGTTCATAAGGGCAAAATGATCGGCTATGCCCACACCTATTAGCCGATGGCGAGCCTGACGGCACCGGGCGATCTCTCATAATTTCATCCATGTCCGGCGCTCAGTAAAACTGATTGGTCGGGCTGGGTTTAAGCCAGATTTCGCCGAGCTCATCGAGGCCTGCCTGCAAGCGCGAAGGTGCGGATGCACGCATCCGGGCAAGGATCAGCTCGGCGCTGCGCTTCAGGCCGGGCTCGTAAACGGTCAGGCTGTCGCCGCCGACAATGATCAGTTCCATATTGGTGCGCAGATGCGATGGGATCACCGCTCCGGCCCGCGACACCGGCACATATTGAGCTTGCGGCCGGATGGCCTCGATCTCGTCCCAGCGCGCTGCATTGCGGCCGAAGGCGCCGGCCAACTCGACCCCGCCGGGTTCTATGGCAAGGCTCTGGCCGCCGCTCGACGTGGTGAATAGCGCCAGCACGAAGGCGGCCGGTACGATCATGATCAGAATGACATTGTGGGCGACTTCATCCGTCATCACCAGCGGTTCCGCGCCGATCAGGGCGGCGGAATAATAATCGACAATGAAAAAGCCGGCGATCATCGCCGCCAGCAGGCAAACGGCGTCCATGGCGAGCAGAGTCCAGAACGAGGTCACCCTGATCCCCCGCACGGCAAAAAGGCTGGCCCGCCACAGCAGAACACCGATAACAGCAACAGCCGGCAGGGTAAGCAGCACGATTATCATCAGTGATGATTGGTAGCCGAAGACCAGCCCCACCCCCGCCCACAGGCCGGGTCCGAGCGTAGCGGCGGCGACAAGGTAGGCCAGCAGTCTGAGCAACAGAAACTTCATGGCATATCCACCCCTCGGAGAGCAGCCGGAAGACATGCGGCTGATCCGAGACATAGAGCCTAGCGCAAAACCGTGCTTTTCGGAATGTGGCATGAGGGCTCATGTTTGAGGTGATAATGGTTTGTAAATGTCTCGCCCGGTCGGGCTTGCCCTCTCTTTGTGATATCGGCCGGTCCTGCCCTCCCCGCTCCCCCACCCCACCGCCCTCAGGGAGTGTGACCAAAGGGCGGTGGACGGGTGAGCTTGGGCTTTGTTGAGTTACTTCCCAGTCCCGCTCAGCATTCCAAGTGATAATCGGCACCGGCCCGCTCCCCCACCCGGCCACCCAGGGAGTTTGACCTTAAGGTGGCCGGGCGGGGATGCGGTCCTGTTTCTGTGTTCTCCGTTACTGCTCGCTCGTATTTTGATTTCTTCCGGTCCTGCCCTCCCCGCTCCCCCGCCCCACCGCCCTCAGGGAGTGTGACCAAAGGGCGGTGGACGGGTGAGCGAAGTACATAGAGTTCTGCCGATCCTGTTCACATCAAGAGAATGTGTGCGAAACAGGTCAGGGCGGCGCTGGATTTGCCCTCCCCCATCGGGTTAGACTTGCCTTGGTTTTCAGCGGCAAGGAATCTGCTCAAATGTCGGTTTATCTTCTAGTGCACGGGGCCTGGCATGGAGGCTGGTGCTGGCGCGACGTAAAATGCATTCTCGAAGCCGAGGGGCATTCTGTCCACAGTCCGACCCTGACCGGGCTTGGCAGCAAGGCGCATCTGATGTCGCGCGGCATCACCATGGAGCGCATGGTGGGCGATATCGTCAAGGAACTCATGAACCACGATTTGCAGGATGTGGTGCTGGTCGGGCACAGTTTTGCCGGTCCGGTGATTACCGGCGCGGCGGACCGGGAACCGGAACGCATCCGCTGCCTGATCTATCTCGATGCCGCCATCCTGGAAGACGGTGAGGCAATGTTCTCATCGCTGTCGCCCGAAATAGTGGCGGAGCGGCGCAAGCTGGCCGAGGAAACGAGCGGCGGGGTGTCGCTGCCGGTGCCGCCGACCGCCGCCTTCGGCATCCTTGACCCGCAGCAGGCGGAATATGCGGCGCAGCATCTTACCCCGCATCCCCTATCGAGCTATGAGACACCGCTGCGGTTGAACAGCCGGCCGGGCGATGTGGCGCCCTGCAGCTATATCAAATGCACCGACCCTGTATATGCGGCGCTCGAAGCCTCGCGCCAGCGCGCCTATGATTTCGGCTGGCCGATATATGAGCTCAAAACCGGCCATGACGCCATGATCTCGGCGCCCGAAGCAACCGCGGCCTTACTTACGCAGCTCGGCGAGGAAGCGCGGCGGATTTATTGACGCGATGGCATGCCCCATGGGCCGATGATCATCACGGAGCGCTGTCCGCCCCTCGCGCCGGGGCCAGGGCAAGCAGCTCGATCTCGGCATCGCGCCCCCGCAAATGCACCGCGCCCAGATGTTCCGCAATCCATTTGTCCGAGGCCGGCATCCGGGCCATCAACTCACCGGATATGAGCAGATCGCGCCCGGCCTCTTTGCAATAGGCCTGGATGCGCGCGGCGGTGTTGATGGTGTCGCCGAAATAGACAATGTCCTGCTTGACGTCGCCGCACTGGGCCGCCACCACCGGGCCGCCATGCAGACCGATGCGAAAGCCCGGCACCTCGCCATAGCTGTCCTGATAATCCGGCGCCAGCGCATCGATCCGCTCATGAATGGCCAGACAGCATCTG
>PKTQ01000378.1 GCA_002869085.1 Hyphomicrobiales bacterium
CCCGGTCTATTTCGGGTCCTTCAGGCCGAGCCGGCGCATTTTGTCCCACAGGGTCTTGCGGCTGATTCCCAGCGCGCCGGCCGTGTCGCCGACCCGGCCCATATTCTCGGCCAGCACCCGCTCGATATAGGCGCGCTCGCACTGCTCGATATAGGCCGCCAGGGTCTCGCCGCTCATTTCCTCGATCCGGTCCGGTTCGGCCTGCCAGGATTCGCCGAACAGATATTCGGCGCTGATCACCGGCGACGGGCTCAGCACGCAGGCCCGTTCCAGGATGTTGCGCAATTCGCGGATATTGCCCGGCCACGGATAGGACAGCAGGGCGCTTTCGGCCCCCGGATTCAGGCTGATTTTCTGGCCGCCGTTTTTCTTTCGGTATTCATCCAGGAACACCCCGGCATACCAGGAGATATCCTCCTTGCGCTCGCGCAGGGGCGGGATATGGAGATTGACCACATTGATCCGGTAATAGAGATCCTCGCGGAACTCGCCGTCCTTCACCATTTGCGCCAGATCCCGGTGGGTGGCGACGATCAGGCGGATATCGACCCGGATCGACTTTTCCGAGCCCACCCGCTGGATCGAGCGCTCCTGAATGGCGCGCAGGATCTTGACCTGCATCGCCAGCGGCATATCGCCGACCTCGTCCAGAAACAATGTGCCGCCATCGGCCTGCTCGAACAGCCCGCGCTTGGCGCGGATGGCGTCGGTGAAGGCGCCCTTTTCGTGGCCGAACAGTTCCGCCTCCTGCAGATGATCCGGAATGGCGCCGCAATTGACCGCGATGAACGGCCGCTTCCCGCCCGCCGCATCTTCTGAATCCTCGTGCAGGGCGCGGGCCACATATTCCTTGCCGACCCCGGTCTCGCCGGTGATCAGCACCGATGACGCGCTGGCCGCCAGCCGGCCGAGCGCCAGGTCCACCCCGCGCATGGCCGGCGAGACCCCCAGCCGCTTCATCGCCTCGGCGCCGCGCCGCAATTGCGGGCATAAAGTGCGCAGCTTGTTGATCAGCTCGACCACTTCGAACGGCTTGGTCAGGTAATCCTGCCCGCCCATCTTCAGCAGCCGCACCGCCTGGTCGATTGAGCCGTAACCGGTGATGAACAGCACCGGCGGCAGCACCGCATGGCGCTTGAGCAGATATTTGAACAGCGCCTCGCCGTTCATGTCCGGCAGGTTGATATCGCTGATGATGACGCAATATTTGGTGCTCTCGATCGCCGCCAGGGCGCTCTGCCCGTCGCGGAACCAGTCGCAGGCCATCTCCTCCACCTCGAAGCGCTCGCTCAACGCTTCGCCGATGATTTCATCATCCTCGATCAGGCAGATCACGCGGCTCATGACGTTTTCTCATCCTCCGCGACCGGCAGGCGGACGATGAATTCCACCTGCGTCTCGTCGCTATTGACATCGATCGTGCCGCCGAGCTGGCTGACCAGTTGATAGGTCACCCACAATCCAAGGCCATTGCCGCCCTCGTGATTGGTGACAAAGGGCTCGAACAGATCCCCGAGCCGGTCCTCATTGAGGGTTTCGCCATTATTGGTCACCCGGATCACCAGATCCGCGCCGATGCCGGCAATAAAGGCCCGCACCTCGCCCGCTTCGGCCATGCCGGCCGCCCGCACCGCATTATGCAGCAGATTCATCATGATCTGCCGCACCGCCCCGGCCGGAATCGGCACCCGGTCGGGAATGTCGGTCACGATCTGCAGATCGATCCGGCCGGTCGCCACCTCATGCTGCAGCAAAGTGCGCACATCCTCCAGGTCACGCGGCTCCAGCCAGCGCTTTTTCGGGCGCGCCTCGACGAGCAGCGCCCCCATCGTATCGCGAATCTGCTGCAGGCCGCGCTTGATCAGCCCGAACGCCCTGGCGCTGCGCTCGTCCAGCGTGCCGAGCTTCTCCTGGGTGTCGATCGAGGTCAGCATGCCCGACAGCGGATTGTTGATCTCATGGGCGATGCCGGCGGTCAGCCGGCCGATGGCCGCCAGCCGGTTGGAACTCAGCACCTGCCGCTCCAGGGCCGCCTTTTCCTCCAGCACATCCACCATATTGTTATAAGCCGCGAACATCTGGCCCAGCTCGTCCTTATAGCCGTAGCTCTCGGTGGCGAACTTCTCGGGCGGCCGCCCGCTGATGCCCTTCATCAGCGACGCCAATTTGACCAGCGGCACCGCCATGCGCTGGCCCCAATACCAGTTGACCGGCAGCAGGATCACCAGCACCGCCAGCCCCAGCAGCGCGCTGTCGATGGCGACCTCCCAGAATTTTGCATAAAGATGAGAGCGCGGATAGCGGATCACCAGCGCGCCCAGATAAAGCCCGCGATCGGCAATCGGGAAGGTCATGTATATGAATTGCGAGCCCGCCTCCTCGATCACCGCCGGCCGGGTCTCGCTGATTTTGAAATCCGGTTTTGAAATCGGCCATAATTCCCGGTCCAGCCTGGAAATGGGGCTCAATGTGGGCAGACGCTGCGGATCGCTCGAGACCACCACCTCGCGGCGCGGCGAGATCACGGTGATGGTGTCGGGGGTCGCGCCATCCGGCTGTCCGCTGGTGGTCATCGGGGCGCGCACCATTTCGAAGGCCCGCCACAGATCGTCATGGATCAGCGAGGGGGCGAGGGTCTTGGAGAGTACCCGCCCGAGCGCCGTAGCGCCGGCCACGATCGAATTCTTCGAATCTCCATAGGTGTGATACATCATCAGCCCCGACAGAAACACCGTCGGGCAGATGATCAGCACCGCTCCCCAGAGCGGGATTTTCTGGCGCAGACTATGATCGAACAGCCAGCGGATCATCGGGCCGGATACTCACCGAACACCCGCATCATATCAGCGACGCTTTCGTAAAGGCTGCGATTGCCGATGGTGAAATCGTCCAGATTGAGCGATTGCAGAATCTTGCGCCCCTCCTTGTCGGCGGCCATGCCCAGCAGCAGCGTCTGCATGGTCTTGAACTCGCCCTCGCCCACATTCCCCGCATGGGCAATCAATGGCGGAAAGCCGAATTCCGGCGAGCGCCAGACGATCCGGGTCTTGCCGGTCAGTTCCGGCTCGACCTTGGCCAGGGACTCCCACACATAGCTGTCGACCGCGCCCGCATTGGCCAGGCCGCTCGCCACCGCCTCGATCACTTTGCGGTGCGACCAGGTGAAGAAGGTCTTGCGGAAATAACTGGCCGGATCGTCCCCCTGGCGGCGGATCTCGAAGCGCGGCGCCAGATAGCCGGTGTTGGAGTAGGGGTCCGCATAGGCGAAGATCTTCCCGCTCAGATCCTTATAGCTCTTGGTGGTTGTGTCCCCGGTGCCGACGATCAGATAGGACCGATAGGCCGGCCGGCCCTGATAACGCGGCACCGCCAGCAGCCGCACCTTGTCCTCGAGGCGCAGATAGGGATAGTCGCAGATCCAGGCGAAGTCGATCTGATTGCGCCGGATCAGCTCCATGGTTTCGCGGTAGCTGTCCCGGCGGATGAACTGGATGGTCTTGCCCAGGCGCCGGCTCATATAGGTCTGCCAGGCCTTCAGCACCTGCTGGCGGTCATGCAGGAAGGCCGGGGTCACCCCAAAACGGATCACTTGCCCCTCGCCATGGGCCGGGCGGATCCCCACCGGCAAAACCAGCAGTCCCGCCGCCGCCAACATGAACTCGCGCCGGTTTCGTTTAGGTAACCTCTTCATGGGCCTGCTCCACCAATGTTTCGAATTCGTAACATCATTCCCCCGCTGCAGAGCGGTGGTTTCGCCAAGGTAACACGAGACGCGCCCCGCCGCTAGAAATGTCTAACTTCCATGACAGACCTACCGATAAAAATCAATGAGTTAGATCGTCTCAGCCTGTTGGCACAAACCTTGCTGAATAGTTAACGGAAAGGTGGTTTCCCCCGTCGGTCCCTTGCCGGACATGGGGAGCCCTTCCATTTTGCGCGGCCCTGGGGCGGCGCGGAGCGAAGTGCATAAGAGGTGGCGAATATGAGTCCATTACAGAAGATTCTGGCATCTGTCCTGACCCTGGCGGTGTGTGCGCTCGCCGCGCCCGAGGCCAATGCGAAACCGCCCCTGTCCGCCGCCCTTGCCGCCTTGCCGGCCTCGACCGCCGATCATTCCCAGTTCAAGGAATTGCAGCGCGAATTCGAAAGCGGATCCGAGCTGACCAGGGCCTGCCTTAGCTGCCACAACCAGGCCGCCAAACAGGTCCATGCCAGCAAGCACTGGAAATGGGAATTCGTCAACGGCAAGACCGGCCAGACCCTCGGCAAACGACATGTGGTCAACAACACCCTGATGTCCATCGCCGCCAACGGCCCCTATTGCGCCCGCTGCCATATCAGCAATGAATGGACCGAGGCCAAATTCGATTTCACCGACCCCAACCAGGTCGACTGCCTGGCCTGCCACGACACCACCGGCACCTACACCTCCATGAAAATGCATCAATTGCGCTCCAAATGTTCGGCGTGCCATGTGGAATTCGACAAGAGCAAGGCCAGGAACGTGGTGCGCCGCCCGGATTTCGGCGAGTTGGGCCGGCATGTCGGCAAGCCGAGCCTGCAGACCTGCGGCGCCTGCCATTTCAACAGCGATGGCGGCAATGGCATCAAGCATGGCGATCTCGATTCCAGCCTGCTGAACGCCGCGCCGGAGCTGGATGCGCATATGGCCAAGGACGGCGCCGGCCTCACCTGCTTCAATTGCCACAAGACCCGGCGTCACCAGACCCTGGGCAGCCGCTACGCCCCGCAGAGCAAGGACCCCAAGGGCAAGAACGTGCTGGGCGGCAGCCGCGCCACCTGCGAATCCTGCCACGGGCTCGCCCCGCATCCCAAGACCGCCAACGCCAAGCTCAACGACCATGTCGACCGCATCGCCTGCCAGACCTGCCACATCCCCGCGATCGCCCGCGGCGGCGTGCCGACCAAGACCCGCTGGGACTGGTCGAGCGCCGGCCGGCTTGACAAGGCGGGCAAGGAAATCATCACCCGGGACGATAAGGGCCGCATTATCTATTCGACCCAGCGCGGCAGCGCCGAATGGGCCGAAAACCTGGTGCCCGACTATGTCTGGTTCAATGGCGAGGTCAAATATCTGACCTTGAACGACAAGATCAATCCGGCCGGGACCGTGCGCCTCAACGTGCTGTCGGGCGGACCGGACGATCCCAAATCGCGGATCTGGCCGGTGAAGACCCTGCGCGGCAAACAGCCGATCGATGCGGAAAACGCCACCCTGGTCGGCGTGCGCCTGTTCGGCAAGGACGAGAATGCCTTCTGGGAGGCCTATGACTGGAACAAGGCCATTGCCGCCAGCATGGCCGATGCCGGGCGCCCGTTCAGCGGCAAGGTCGGCTTTGTCGAAACCGAAATGCGCATCCCGGTCAACCATATGGTGGCGCCCGAATCTGGCGCGCTCAGCTGCGGCGACTGCCACAGCCGCAATGGCCGCATGGCCACCGTGCCCGGCATTTATTACCCCGGGCGCGGCATTTACTGGCTCATCGATCTGCTCGGCCTGCTGCTGGTCGGCGGCGCCCTGGCCGGGGTGCTGGCCCATGGCGCGCTGCGCATCGCTGTGAAATTTCGCAAATCCGGGAAGGCCTGAACCATGACCCAGAGAGTTTATCTTTTCGCCCGTTTCGAACGGTTTTGGCACTGGTCGCAGGCCGGCTTGATCATCTTCATGGCGGTGACCGGCTTCGAGATCCACGGCTTCTACACCCTGCTCGGCTTCGAGCCCGCCCAGGAGCTGCACACCATCGCCGCCTGGGCCCTGATCAGCCTGTGGGTGTTCGCCATCTTCTGGCACGCCACCACCGGCGAATGGAAGCAATATATCCCGTCCTTCGACCGGCTGTTCGCCATCATGCGCTACTATTCGGTCGATATCCTGACCGGCGCGCCCCACCCCTACAAGAAGAGCCGCCTGCACAAGCACAACCCGCTCCAGCGCATCGTCTATCTGTCGCTCTGGGTGCTGATCAACCCGGCCCTGTGGATCTCCGGCGCGCTCTATTACTACTACAATGATTGGGGGCCGTGGGGCCTCGCCCCCTATCTCAAACTGGAATATGTCGCCACCGCCCATGTGGTGGCCGCCTTCCTGATCACCACCTTCCTGGTCATCCATGTCTATCTGATCACCACCGGCCACACCCTGTTCGCCTACATCAAGGCGATGATCACCGGCTGGGCCGATCTCGATGAGGACAGCGCCCAGGAGAGCTGACGGCGGACCCCCCCGCCGCCGCCAGCTTGAGTCTTAGTTTTTTAGAAGCCGATCCCAATTCAGGCCTTTCCTGAACCGGTCATCCAAGGAGGAGAACCATGAAGCTGAATCGTAGGGACTTGATCAAAACCACGGCCGCCGCCGGCGGTATCGCTGCAACCGCGGCCATGGTTCCCGATGCCCGTGCGGCGGCCACGGCCGCCGCCGGCCCCACCCCCCAGCCCGCCTCGCCCGGCAAGGGAAACTGGGTGCCCACCGTCTGTCAGGGCTGCACCTCCTGGTGCGCCGCCGAGGCCCTGGTGCAGGACGGCCGGGTCGTCAATGTGCGCGGCAATCATCTGTCCAAGAGCAATCACGGATATCTTTGCCCGCGCGGTCTGCTCGGCATCGGCCAGATGTACGACCCGGACCGGGTCAAGGTGCCGATGAAGCGCACCAATCCCAAGAAGGGACGCGGCATCGATCCGAAATTCGTGCCCATCTCATGGGACGAAGCGCTGGATGCGGTTGCCGACAAGATGATGGAACTGCGCAAAAACAATGAAACCGAAAAATTCATGCTGATGCGCGGCCGCTATACCTATTGCCGCGATGTCATCTATGACGCGCTGCCGAAAATCTTCGGTTCTCCCAATAATATCTCCCACAGCGCCATCTGCGCCGAAGCCGAGAAATTCGGTGCCTATTACACCGAAGGCTTCTGGGATTACCGTGATTATGATCTGGAAAACACCAAATATGTGATCTGCTTCGGCGGCGATCCGATCGCCTCCAACCGGCAGGTCCCCAACGCCATCCGCCAATGGGGCAAGGTGCTGGACCAGGCCACAGTGGTAGCGATCGATCCGCGCCTCACCGCCACCGCCTCCAAGGCCCATGAATGGCTGCCGGTCAAGCCCGGCGAAGACAGCGCCCTGGCGGTTGCCATGGCCCATGTCATCCTGACCGAGGGGCTGTGGAGCCGTGAATTTGTCGGCGACTTCACCGATGGCGTCAACGCCTTCAAGCCGGGCGCCATGGTCGATGAGGCGGCCTTCGTGGAAAACCACACCAGCGGCCTGGTGAAATGGTGGAATATCGAGCTGAAGGACCGCACCCCGGAATGGGCCGAAAAAGTCTGCCTGATCCCGGCCGATCAGATCCGCCGGGTTGCCACCGGCTTTGCCAAGGCGGCGCCCCATGTCATGGTGTGGATGGCCCCGGGCGCGGCCATGCAGCCCCGCGGCGCTTATGGCGGCATGGCGGCCCATGCCCTCAACGGCCTGGTGGGCGCGGTCGACAATAAGGGCGGCACTCTGCAGAAAATGAGCGCCAAATACACCCATATCCCGCTGCTGAAGGAAAAATTCAAACCCTATGTCGACGACATCGCCAAGAAGGGCCTGAAGCACAAGAAGATCGACCAGCGCGGCACGCTCGAGTTTCCGGCTTTGAAGAAAAAACCCGGAGGCGGCGTGGTCACCAACCGGGCGGCTGACGGCATCCTTGACGAGAACCCCAATGAGATCAAGGTGGCCATCGGTTATTGGAACAATTTCCCGTTCTCGGCCACCGGTGCCGGACGCTGGGAAAGGGCGCTGGCGAAACTGCCCTTCTTCGTCCATATCACCACCAACCCGGCCGAGATGAGCCAGTTCGCCGATATCGTGCTGCCGGCCTCGTTCCACATGTTCGAGCGCTGGGGCCTGCTGCCGAGCAAATATAACCGCTACAGCTATATCGGCCTGCAGCAACCGGTGGTCAAACCGCTATGGGATTCGCGGATCGACGAGACCGAAGTGGTGTGGATGCTGGCCAGGAAGCTCAAGGACAAGGGCTTTGCGAATCTGTTCGACTATTTCCAGACCGAGATGAAGGATCCGGAAACCGGCAAGCCGGCGGAAAACGAGGCTGAATTCGCCCAGATCACCGTCAAGATCATGACCGAAAAGCAGTGGAACCCGAAAAAATACCACAGCGGTGAAAAGATCGACGGCTGGCAGCAATTCGTGAAGATGGGCCTGTGGCAGTCCGATCCATATCCGTTCAAGAAACTGTGGAAGAAGGGCTTTAAGACCAAGACCCATAAGTTCGAGTTCTACAGCGAAACCTTAAAGAGCGTGCTCGGCAAACATGCCGAGAAGCATGAGGTCAGCATCGACAAGGTGATGGAGGTCACCCAATATGCCGGCCGCGGCGAACAGGTCTTCGTGCCCCATTGGGAGCCGGCCAAATATCACGGCGAGGAAAAAGACTATCCCTATATCTTCATGGATAGCCGCAGCCGCCTGAGCCGCGAGGGCCGCTCGCAGAACCTGCCCGCCTATTACGAGTTCAAGAAGTGCGATCCGGGCGACACCAGCCACAAGGATGTCCTCAAGATCAATCCCAAGGATGCCGAGGCTCTGGGCGTCAAAACAGGCGACTGGGTCAAGGTGACCTCACCCGAGGCCGAAGTGAAGGCGGAGGTGAAACTCTGGGAAGGCATTCGCCCCGGCACGGTCAACAAGACTTACGGCATGGGACACTGGGCCTATGGACGGGTGGCGGCTGAGGATTTCAGCAAGCATATCCCGCGCGGCTTCAACAATAACGAGCTGTTACCGGCCGACTATGATCGCCTGAGCGGCGCCACGGCGCGTCACGCCGTCACCCGCGTCAGAATCGAGAAAGTCTAAGTGCCAACCGACCAATTTAAGGAGCAGATCATGTCAGTGAAAAAAGGAATGGTTATCGACCTGCACAAATGCGTCGGCTGCGGCAGTTGCGCATTGGCTTGCAAGGCGGAAAACAACACCCAGGCCCGGGCCTATGGCCAGAGCTTCAACTGGGCCGACTTCGTCATGAAAACGGAAGGAGAATTTCCAAACACCACCTTCACCCAGATGCCGGTGCTGTGCAATCACTGCACCAACCCGCCTTGTGTCAAGGAATGCCCGGTCACGCCCAAAGCCATGTTCCAGGCCCCGGACGGCACCGTGCTGTTCAACAAGGAACGCTGCATCGGCTGCGGCGCCTGCATCGACAGTTGTCCCTACAGCACCCAGAAACTGGATGAAGGCAGCAATGACGGCGACAGCTACAGCGTCATCAGCTTCAACCCGTTCAAGAAGCCGGTGCAGCCCGAATGGCTGGACGAGACCGCGGCCATCCCCGGCTGCACCTCCTCGGGCGCCGAAGTGGTCAAGCAGGCCGGGGCGCTGCCGCCCGCCGAGAACAAGTTCACCTCGGGCGATTACCCCTCGGTGCGCATCAAGGGCATTATCGAGAAATGCACCTTCTGCTACCATCGCACCTCGGTTGGCAAATTGCCGGCCTGCGTAGAGGTCTGCCCGCCCGGCGCGCGGATATTCGGCGATCAGAACGATCCGAACAGCGACATCGCCAAAGCGCTGGCGGCCCATAAGCCGACCCGCCTGCAAGAAGACAAGGGCACCGAGCCCAATGTGTTCTATATTCGCAGCTACAGCGATCCGGCCATCTGAGGCCGGAATGGCGACACCTGAACAGGGGTTGGGGGGTTTTCCCCCAACCCCGTCAATTGCGGAACATCATATGAGCGACACCCAAAGCCTGCTTCCCGGCCTGTCCGACACCTATCGGCTGCTCAGCGCCTGTTATTACGAGCCAGAAGAGGCCTTTCTGGAAGAGGATGTGTTCGGCCAGATGGAGCGCGCCCTTGCGGCCTGGTCGCCCGATCAGGCCCCTATCGCCGCCGAGCTTGAACGCGGCTTTCGCGAGGCCGGCCCCGAGGCCCTGTTGCTCGATTATACCAGGCTGTTTCTCGGCCCCTTCGTCATCCATGCCAAGCCCTATGGCTCGGTCTATCTGGAGGCGGACAATGTCATCATGGGCGATTCGACCATGGCGGTGCTGGAGCGCTACGGTGAGGGTGGTTTCAAGCTCTCGGACACATTCCGGGAAGTGCCGGACCATATCGCGGTGGAGCTGGAATTTCTCTATCTGCTGCATACGCGCCTTGGCGGCGAGGACGGGGCGGACCCGGCCCTTGCCGACTTGAAGCACCGGTTCTTGAGCGAACATCTCGGCGCCTGGGTCACCCCCTTCACCAAGGCCATGGAAGCGGCGGCCGAAACCGGCTTTTACCGCCGTCTGGCCTGGCTCACCCGCCGCGCCGTGCTGGCCGATCTTAACGCCGATCCCGCCCGCGAAGCTTCATGACCGCCCCGCTCCGCCATATGGCGCTGGACGCGCTGGCGCCAGATCGGGCGGTCAGTCTCGACCGCTCCCGCTGCGCCCGCCATCGCTGCGGCGCCAATGCCTGCAGCGCCTGCATCGATGCCTGCCCTGAGGAGGCCCTGTCCTGGGGCGAGGGTGGGCTTGCGCTGGAGAGCGGCGCCTGCACCGGGTGCCTGGCCTGTTTCGCCGTCTGCCCCACCGCGGCGCTGGCGGCGCCCGGCCCGTCCCTGCTGCAGGTGCTGGCCGCCCTGGCCGAACATGAAATGCCGGTTCTGGGCTGCTCGGGCCGGCCCGGCTCGGAGGCCCATGCCAGACTGCCCTGCCTCGGCGCCCTGGCCCATAGCGAGGCGATGGTCCTGTGCGCGCTGGTGTTCAAGGACGGCCTGCATATCGACATGACCGCCTGCAACACCTGCCCCAACGGCCATATCGCCGCCAAGGTCGAGGCGGCCTTCGATCTGATGCGCGAGCTGGTTCCCTCACCGGCGATCAAGCTGATCCGCGACCCCGAAGCGCTCGGCTTTCAGCCCCCCGCCCTGTCGCGCCGCCAGCTCTTC
>PKTQ01000095.1 GCA_002869085.1 Hyphomicrobiales bacterium
GGCTTTTCCTACCGCAACGCCCATCTGGCCTTGCTCGGCGATGACGCCGCCGCCTGCCTGATCGGCTATCCGCTGGACCCTGTGCCTGAGGAGATCGGCGGCGGCGTGCCGGCGATGTTCGTGCCGCTGATGGAGCTGGAAAACCTGGCGCGCGGCAGCTGGTATATCAATGTGCTGGCCACCTATCCTGAATTCAGGGGCCGGGGGCTTGGCTCGCGATTATTGGACATCGCCGCCGACGAGGCGGACCGCCACCGGAATTCAGGCCTGAGCCTGATCGTTTCCGATGCCAATGACGGCGCCATCCGCCTTTATGAGCGCCGAGGTTTCCGCCGGCTTGCCGCAAGGCCGATGGTCAGGGAAAATTGGGACAATCCGGGCCGCAACTGGGTGCTGATGGTCAGCTCTCAGGCGGGTGAAAGCGGTTGAATTCGCGCCCGTCCGTGCACACATGAAATAAAGGGTCCCGACCCTAAAGGCGCTGCCGAGGGGCGCTATCCCTGCCGGGCCGAGGGGGTTCCGTGCCGTCATGGACATTCACATCATACTTCAGGCGCTGCTGATTATCCTGGTTGCGGCCCGAATCTGCGCCGAGATCGCCACCCGCCTGAAGGCGCCGGCGGTGATCGGCGAGCTGCTCGCGGGCATTCTGATCGGCCCCAGCCTGCTGGGCTGGGTCGAGCCCTATACGGCGATCAAGCTGCTGGCCGAAATCGGCATCATCCTGCTCCTGTTCAAGGTCGGGCTCGACACCGATTTGTTCCGGCTGGTCAGGTCGGGCTGGAAATCGGTGGTGGTGGCGGTCGGCGGCTTCATCATCCCCTTCCTGCTTGGCTGGCTCATCGGGCGCTATCTGTTCGGCCTGCCGCTGCTGGTGTCCCTGTTCATCGGCGGCACATTGACCGCTACCTCGATCGGCATCACAGTGCGGATTCTGTCCGATCTGCGGGTGCAGAACGGCAAGGTCGGGCAGATCGTGCTCGGCGCCGCGGTGCTCGATGATATTTTCGGGGTCATCCTGCTGGCCCTGCTTTATGAATTCGCCATTGGCGGCGGCGTCAGCATCCTCAATACCGGCCGGGTGCTGGCCTTCATCCTGATCTTCTTCCTCGCCGCGCCCATTGCCGCCAAGATGATCTCGGTGGTGATCCGCTATGTGGACCACCGCACCGAAATCCCCGGCCTCATTCCCACCATGATGGTGTCGCTGGTGCTGCTGTTCGCCTGGCTGGCCCGCCAGGTCGGGGCGCCGGAAATGCTGGGCGGCTTTGCCGCCGGTCTTGCCCTGTCGCGCCGCTTCTTCCTGCCCCTCGGCGCCACATTGCGCAGCGATTCGCGCTTTGCCCACAAGATCAAGGCGCAGATGACCCCGGTCATTCACCTGTTCACGCCGATCTTCTTCGTCACCGTCGGCCTGTCGCTCAACCTGCACCGGATCGATTGGAGCAGCCCCTATATCTGGACCCTGTCCATGGCTCTGTTCTTTATTGCGGTGATCAGCAAATTCGCCGGCGCCCTGCTGCTGCGCGAAAGCTGGCCCTCGCGCCTGGCCATCGGCATGGCGATGATCCCGCGCGGCGAGGTGGGGCTGATCTTCGCCGAGCTTGGCCGCGCCAGCGATGTGTTCGACAATGAAACCTATGCCGCCCTGATCATGGCCATCGGCCTGACCACCCTGATGGCGCCGCTGCTGCTGAAGGCCTTCCATGCCCACTACCACCGCGAGCTGATGCCGCAGCGGAAGGGCTGAGCACTTCTCCGAAAAGTGGGAACCGGTTTTCGGATAAAGAAGTGCGTCACAAAACGAGCACTTCTCCGAAAAGTGGGAACTGGTTTTCGGATAAAGAAGTGCGTCACAAAAAGAGCACTTCTCCGAAAAGTGGGAACCGGTTTTCGGACAAAGAAGTGCGTCCAAAAACGCTCTGAGCACTTGCGGGCTCAATCGGCCTCGTCGATCCCCGCCAGTTTGCGCGCCGCCGCCCGGAAGTCATCGAGCGCCGCGCCGCGGGCGATCTGAATCCGCTGCGCCTGCGGCGAGCCCGCCCCATGCATCGATTCGGTCAGATAGCCGACCGCATTGCGCCCCAGGGTCATGTTTTCGATCAGCCGCAGGATGCGCAGCCGGTGCTCGGGGTTGCCATTGTCCCGCCCGATCAGGAATTTGCGGATCAGCGGCCCGGTTTCCTCATGCGCCAGATCCTGCTCCGAGGGCATGGTGACCATCAGCCCGCCGGCGATGTCCTGCGCCAGCCGGGCGATCTCATAGGGAAAGCGGGTCACGTTCTGCTTGCACACATTGGCCAGCATGTCGTCATTGAGAAAAACCCCGGACGCCAGCGGCTGCGCCTCATGCGCCGAGGCCAGCGCCCCGGCGCGGATGGTCTCATTGAGATGCACCATCTCGACGATCTTGTCGCGGATATGCGAGGCTTTGGCGACGCCGTTCATATCGGCGATTTCCGCCGCCGCGCCGATCAGCACATTGCCGACCCCGGATTTGCAGATATAGCTGCAGCGGTGATAGGTGGTGAAGCGCTCGACCAGCATGGCGGCAAAATCATATTCCCCGAACATGAACACATGCTCCCAGGGGATGAACACCTCCTCGAACACGATCATCGCTTCCTGGCCGGCAAAACCGGCATTGCCCTGATCGAGCGTGCCGGGCTCGAGGCAACGCGTGTCGTTGGACTGGCGCCCGTAAATATAGGTGATGCCTTTGGCGTGGGCCGGCACCGCGCCGGCAATGGCAAAGGCCTTGTCCTCGGGGCCGAGTCGCAAGGTCGGCATCACCATCAGCCAGTGCGAATTGATGCAGCCGGTCTGGTGCAGCTTGGCGCCGGAGATGAACACCCCGTCCCCATTGCTGCGCGTGACCCTTGTGTAAAGATCCGGGTCCGCCTGGCTGTGCGGCGGCTTCGAGCGGTCGCCCTTGGCGTCGGTCATCGCGCCGCCGATCACCTGATTGTGCCGCTGCACCGTCTTCACAAAGCTGAGCAGGCGCTCATGATAGGCTGTGCCATGGGCCCGGTCGATCTCATAGGTGACCGAATGCAAACTGTTGATGGCGTCGAGCCCCACGCAGCGCTGAAAACAGGTGCCGGTTCGCTTGCCCAGCTCATATTGCAGCCGCGCCTTGGCGGTCAGATCTTCCGCCGAGCCGGCAATGTGCAAAAACCGGTTGATGCGCGCTTCCGCCAGCGGCGACCAGGCGGTGCCCAGCGCTTCATCCTCCTCAGCGAGCTCATAAGTGGCGGCCATGGCGTTCACCGAGGGCCGGATGATCGGGTGATCCGTGGGCTCTTTGAGGCGCTCGCCCATCAGGAACACCCGCATCTCGCGCCCGCTGAGGCTGGCCAGATAGTCCGCCGCCGAGCCGATCGGTCCATGCGTTCCCCACAGGGCCGGGTCGCTATTGGCGTCATATTGCGCGCGGGTCATGGGCGGATGCTCCTCTGGGCGGCGTCGCTTTGGCTGGGCGGCGCCTCTGTGGCCGGACGGCGTGCGAAATGCCGGGCCCGGCCTCAACATGAAACCGGCGCCGGAAGTTGCGAGCCTATTGAAGCATCCGGGTCTTGGCAAGCGGCGCGCCCGCCTCAGACATACAGCACCTCTTTATCATCGCCTTTGTCCTGGGGCGTGCGGGCAAATCTGAGCTCCGGCAGTTCCAGCCCGAACATCTCATGCAGGGCCTGATCCACATCGATGGTATAGAACGGCTTATAAAGCACGGCCTGATAGCTCTGAGGGCTCAGCGCCTCGATCTGATCGCGGCTTTGCGGGGTGGTGATCAGCACCACTTTCACCCCCGGATTTCTTTTTCTCAGCCCGGCCAGGGTCTCGGCGCCGCTGATGCCCGGCATGTTCCAGTCCAGAAACACCACCTCATGCGATTTTTGCGCATGCAGTTTCAGCGCCTCGGCGCCGTCGGTGGCTTCTTCGATGTCCAGGCTGAACAGGCTGTGTTCCAGCACCCGGTGGACCACCGCGCGGACGGCCCGGGAATCATCCACCAGCAGCACCGCCCTGTGCCGGGTGAGCTGGTGGTAATTGCTGAGGATCGACAGCACGTCCTCGGCCCGGAACGGCTTGACGAAATATTCATAGGCGCCGAGCTTGCGGGCCATCTCTACCTGCTCCGGTTCCCGTTTCGAGGACATCAGGGTGATGAAGGTGCGCACCCCCAGCTCGCGGGACTGATTCAGCGCCTCAAGGCCGCTCATCCGCGGCATGTTCAAATCGATAAAGGCGATATCATAGCTGCCTGAAGACAGCATTTTAAGGCAGGTTTCCCCGTCGCCGGCCTCGGTCAGCTTCAGGGCCTGATGCGATCGCCTGAGCGCATTAATGATAAACAGCCGGATGGTCGAGGAATCATCGGCAATCATCACATTCAGAACAGGACCACTGGCAAGCGTGCTCACGGGAAACGACCCCTGATTGCAGAGTAAAATAGAAAACAACTAAAAATAATTACGTCTCAATGCCTGACGATCTTAGCTAATTCATCTACTTTTGGCCAGTAATTTCACGTTTAATTAATGGTAATTTAGAATTATTAGAAAATAATGATTTGAAGAGCCTTTGCGTATTCGATTTAGATATTATGATATATTGCGGAAAACTTTTTGAGTTCAGGATTTTATCGATCAAGATTGACAGGTCCATCCGAAAGTCCTGATGATCTTGCCGAACTGACTGAGCGGATGCTCATGCCCTGATCCGGCCCGCATCGCGGCCATCCCGGCCGGCAGCTTGCGGCCCGGCGCAACCCTTCCTATCTAGGGTCAGGACCCCCCTCCGGCCGGCCCGCTCGGCGCCGCGCCGGCCATGCGACAAGAAAGTGTGACACCGGCATGGACCACACACCGCCTTCTCCCGATCCGGCTCCGGACGGCGAGCCGTCCGCCGGCGCGGACGACTCGCCCGAACACCAGCGTCTGATCGGCGATGCCGGGCGCCGTCATGGCTGGCGCCGCTGGGGGCCCTATCTGGCCGAGCGTCAATGGGGCACGGTGCGCGAGGATTACAGCGCCGACGGCGATGCCTGGGCCTATTTCAGTCACGACGAGGCCCGCAGCCGCGCCTATCGCTGGGGCGAGGACGGCATTGCCGGCATCAGCGATTGCGATCAGCGCCTGTGCCTGTCCCTGGCCCTGTGGAACGGGCGCGATCCTTTTCTGAAGGAGCGTCTGTTCGGGCTGACCAACAGCCAGGGCAATCATGGCGAGGATGTCAAAGAGCTCTATTACTATCTCGATTCGACCCCCACCCATTCCTACATGAAGATGCTCTACAAATATCCGCAGGCGCCCTTTCCCTATCGGCGCCTGGTGGAGGAAAATGCGCGCCGCGGCCTGGAGGACCCGGAGTTCGAACTCATGGATTGCGGGGTCTTCGACGATGATCGCTATTTCGATGTGTTTGTCGAATATGCCAAGGCGGACAAGGACGATCTGCTGATGCGGATCACCGCCTGCAATCGCGGCTCTGATGAGGCGGTGCTGCATCTGCTGCCCCAGCTCTGGTTCCGCAATGTCTGGTCATGGGATGAAGCCGCCAAGCGCCCGCAACTGGATCTGGCCGAGGATGGCGGCATTGCCGTCACCCACCCCAAATTGCCGCCGCACCGGCTCTATTGCGAGGGCGCGCCAGAGCTGTTGTTCACCGAGAATGACACCAATCAGCCGCGTCTGTTTGGCACGCCCGTATCGGGCTATTTCAAGGATGCGTTTCATGAGCTTGTGGTGGAGGGCCGCGCCGATGCGGTCAATCCCGATTTGCGCGGCACCAAGGCGGCCGCCCATTACCGCCTCGCCATGCCGCCGGGCGGGCAGGTGGTCTTGCGCCTGCGTCTTGCCCCCGCCGCCATGGCGGCGCCTTTCTCCGGTTTTGATGAGGTCTTTGCGGCGCGCCGCCGCGAGGCCGACCAGTTCTATGCCCATCTGCAGCGCGGCGTCCGGGAAGAGGACGCCCGCCTGGTGCAGCGACAGGCCTATGCCGGCCTGCTGTGGAGCAAGCAGTTTTATTATTACGACGTGCCGCAATGGCTGGACGGCGACCCGGCCATGCCGCCGCCGCCGCCCGAGCGCAAACAGGCCCGCAATGCCCGCTGGCGCCATCTCAACAATGCCGATGTCATCGCCATGCCCGACAAATGGGAATATCCCTGGTATGCGGCCTGGGATCTGGCCTTTCACTGCATTGCGCTCGCCCAGATCGATCCGGACTTCGCCAAGCGGCAATTGCTGCTTCTGGGCCGGGTCTGGTATCTGCACCCCAACGGCCAGATTCCGTCCTATGAATGGAACTTCGACGACGTCAATCCGCCGGTGCATGGCTGGGCCTGCTGGCGGGTCTATGAGATCGACAAGGCCGCCAATGGCGGCCGGGGCGACAAGGATTTTCTCGAACGGGTATTTCACAAGCTGATGCTCAATTTCACCTGGTGGGTGAACCGCGAGGATCAGGGCGGGCGAAATATTTTTCAGGGCGGCTTTTTGGGCCTCGACAATATCGGCGCCTTCGACCGCAGCGACCCCCTGCCCGGCGGCGGCTATATCGGCCAGTCGGACGGCACCGCCTGGATGGCCATGTACAGCCTCAATCTGATGCGCATCGCCCTGGAGCTGGCCCGGGACAATCCGGCCTATGAGGACATCGCCACCAAGTTTTTTGAGCATTTCCTGCATATCGCCGAGGCGATGACCAATATGGGCGAGCGCAATATCGGCCTGTGGAACGAGGCGGACGGCTTTTTCTACGATGTGATCCATCCGGGCAGCGGCGAACCGTTCCAGGTCCGGGCGCGCTCCATGGTCGGGCTGATCCCGCTATTCGCGGTCGAAATCCTGGAGCCGGAATTGCTGGAGGAACTGCCGGGTTTCGCCCGCCGCCTCGGCTGGGTGATGAAATATCTGCCCGATCTGGCCGATCAGGTCACCCATTTCGATGAGCCGGGCGTTGGCCGCCGCCGCCTGCTGGCCCTGATGCGCACCCACCGGCTCACCGCCACCCTGGCCCGCATGCTGGATGAAACCGAGTTCCTGTCCGATTACGGCGTGCGGGCCCTGTCGCGCATTCACGGCGAGGCGCCCTATCGCTTCCGCCTCGGCGGCAAGTCCTTTTCGGTTTCCTATGTGCCGGGCGAATCGGATTCCGGCCTGTTCGGCGGCAATTCCAACTGGCGCGGCCCCATCTGGATGCCGGTCAATTTCCTGATTATCGAATCCCTGCGCCGCTATCACGATTATTACGGCGACAGCCTGCAATTCGAATGCCCGGCCGGCTCGGGGCGGATGCTGGGCTTGAGCGAAATCGCCGACGAGCTGACCCGGCGGCTGACCCGCCTGTTTCTGCGCGGACCCGGCGGCCGCCGGCCGCTCCATGGCGAGGACGAGAAATCGCAGACCGACCCGCATTTCCGCGACCACATCCTGTTTCATGAATATTTCCACGGCGACACCGGGCGCGGTCTCGGCGCTTCGCATCAGACCGGCTGGACCGCGCTGATCGCCGTGCTGATCGGAGAACTTGCCGCTTCGGGCGAACCGCCCTCACCTTAAGCGGTTGCAGGCGCCCCGCCGCGCCCTTACATCAGTTCCAACTCTTTGAAGGAAAATCAGCCATGCAAATCGCAATAATCGGACTGGGCCGTATGGGCGCCAATATCACGCGCCGCCTGATGCGCGCCGGCCATGACTGCGTCGTTTATGACGTGCACCCGCCGGCAGTGGCGGAACTGGTGGCCGAAGGGGCTAAGGGCGCGGACTCGCTCGCCGATCTCGTTTCCAAAATGAAACCGCCCCGCGCCCTGTGGATGATGGTGCCGGCCGCTGTGGTCGAACGGATCATCACTGAGCTGGATAGCCTGCTCGAAGCCGATGACGTGCTGATCGACGGCGGCAATTCCTTTTACCGCGACGACATGACCCGCGCCGAAAAGCTGGGCCGTGACGGCATCCACTATCTCGATGTCGGCACCAGCGGCGGGGTCTGGGGTCTGGAGCGCGGCTATTGCCAGATGATCGGCGGCGAGGCGGACATTGTGCGCCGGCTGGGTCCGGTCTTCGCCGCCCTCGCCCCCGGGGTGGACGCCGCCCCGCGCGGCAGTGCTCGGGAAGGCGCTCCCACCACCGCCGAGCAGGGCTATCTGCATTGCGGCCCCAGCGGCGCCGGCCATTTCGTCAAAATGGTCCATAACGGCATCGAATATGGCGTCATGGCCGCCTATGCCGAGGGCTTCAATCTGCTGCATCATGCCAATGCCGGCAAAGATGAGGCCGAGGCCGACGCCGAGACCGCGCCGATGCGGGACCCGCAAGCCTATCAATATGATTTCGACGTCGCCGAAATCGCCGAATTGTGGCGGCGCGGCAGCGTCATCGGCTCGTGGCTGCTCGACCTGACCGCCGATGCGCTCGGCGCCGACCCCGCCCTCGATCATTTCGCCGGGCGGGTGTCCGATTCCGGCGAGGGCCGCTGGACGGCCAAGGCGGCGGTCGATCTCGGCGTGCCGGCCCATGTGCTCACCGCCGCCCTTTATCAGCGTTTTGCCTCGCGCGGCGAGGACCTGTTCGCCGGCCGGGTGCTCTCGGCCATGCGCCATCAGTTCGGCGGCCATCACGAAAAACCAGAACCCGACGCCGGCTCCGGCGACAAGGAGACAAGCTCATGAGTGAACAGCCGCAATCGGACGCCTTGGTCCTGTTCGGGGTCAGCGGCGATCTTGCTTTCAAAAAGCTGTTTCCGGCCCTTTACGACATGGAGCGGCGCGGCAATCTCACTGTGCCGGTCATCGGCGTGGCGCGGGCCGAATGGACGGTGGAGGACATGCGCGCCCGGGCCCGGGACGCCATCAGGGACGAGGATGATTACGTGCCTGAAATCGCCGACCGCCTGCTGGCCCGGCTCGCTTATGTGAAGGGGGATTATCGCGACCCCGAGACCTTTCAGAGTCTCGCCCGCGCCCTTAATGGCGCCAAAAACCCGCTGCATTATCTCGCCGTGCCGCCCAGCATGTTCGCCGCCGTGGTCGAAGGGCTCGAGGCGGCGGGCTGCGCGAGCGGCGCCCGGGTGGTGGTGGAAAAGCCCTTCGGGCGCGATCTGCAGTCGGCACAGGCCCTGAACCGGGTGCTGCTGAATATTTTCGATGAGGATTCGGTGTTCCGCATCGACCATTTTCTCGGCAAGGAACCGGTGCAGAACATCCTTTATTTCCGTTTCGCCAATTCCTTCCTCGAGCCGGTCTGGAACCGCAATTACGTGAAAAGCGTCCAGATCACCATGGCCGAGGATTTCGGGGTCGCCGGACGCGGCCGCTTCTATGAGGAGGTCGGCGCCATCCGCGATGTGGTTCAGAACCATCTGCTGCAGGTGGTGGCGCTGCTGGCCATGGAATGCCCGATCAATGAAGGCGCGGCCGCCTTGCGCGACGAAAAGGCCAAGATCTTCCACGCCACGCGGCCCCTGAGCGTCGGGCAATTGGTGCGCGGCCAGTTTCGCGGCTATCGGGGCGAGCCGGGCGTTGCGCCCGATTCCGATGTCGAGACTTATGCGGCCCTGCAATTGTTCATCGATTCCTGGCGCTGGCAGGGCGTGCCTTTCCTGGTGCGTGCCGGCAAATCCCTGCCGGTCACCGCGACCGAGGTGCAGGTCAATCTGCATTATCCGCCCCAGGCCCTGTTTGCCAAGGACAGTCCCGGCCGCGCCAATTTCCTGCGCTTCCGGCTGGGACCCGATGTGCTGGTGGGCTTGGGCACCCGCTCCAAGAAACATGGCGAGGACATGGTCGGCCAATGCATCGAGCTGAAGGCCGCCCATTGCGCCGGCGATGAGATGAGCGCCTATGAGCGGCTGATCGGCGATGCCATGCAGGGCGACAAAGCCCTGTTTTCGCGCCAGGACATTTCCGAGGCGCAATGGCGCATCATCGAGCCGGTGCTGGGGGGCGCTACCCCCTGCCACCTTTATGAACCGGGCAGTTGGGGGCCGGCCGAGGCCGACGCCATCGCCGCCGAATGGGGCGGCTGGTGCGATCCCGCCGCCGGCCGCTCCTGAGCCACCCGCCATGGACATCCGGATTTTCGATTCAGAAGACGAAATTGCCCGCGAAGGGGCGAAGTACATCGCCGCCGCCGCCCGCCAGGCGATTGCGGCGCGCGGGGTGGCTTTGCTCGCCTTCAGCGGCGGGGGCACGCCGGTGCCGATGTTCCGCGCCCTGGCGCGCGAGGCGCTCGCTTGGCACGCGGTGCATGTGTTCCAGGTCGATGAGCGCATGGTGCCGGCGGGTGATCCCGATCGCAATTTCGCCCATCTTAATGAAGCCCTGCTCGCCCATGTGCCGCTGCCCGCGGCGCATATTCACCCCATGCCGGTCGAGGATCAGGACATCGAGGCGGCGGCCCGCCATTATGAAGCCGAGCTGGCCGGCCTCACAGGCAGCACCGGCGCGCTCGATCTGGTGCAGCTCGGCATCGGCGCCGATGGTCACACCGCCTCGCTGGTGCCGGGCGACGCGGTGCTGGAGGCGGCGGACCGCGCCGTTGCCGTCACCGGCCCCTATCAGGGCCACCGGCGCATGACCCTGACCTTCCCCGCCCTCAACGCGGCCCGTGCCCGCCTGTGGCTGGTGGCCGGGGCAGGTAAGGAGGATGCGCTGCGCCGGCTTGAGCGGGGCGAGCACGCCATCCCTGCCGGCCGCATCACCAGGCGCGACAGCCTGGTGCTGGCCGACCGCGCCGCCGCCGGCGATCGCCTCTAAGCTTGATGGCGACGGGGCTCCGTGGTTCAGGCGTTGAAGCCCTGTCACGCAGCCGGTTCATTAATATCCCTTATCCAACGCATTGCCTCTTCTAATTTGCTTTCGGTTTTGCCCGGACGCTAGCCTTGAGATCA
>PKTQ01000208.1 GCA_002869085.1 Hyphomicrobiales bacterium
AAATTGCCGCCCAAACTTTCCGATGCGCTGAGCAAGCTGTTGCAGTTCCGGGTGCCGGCCGAGGGCAAGCTGGCGGGTGAAACAGTGCAAAAAGCCTTCATCCGCTCCGGCGTGCTGCTGGAGGCGCGGCTGGCCGAGGCGGTGCGGCAGATGGAGGGCGGGCAGAAATTCACACCGCCCGGGGCGGATCTGAAATCGAGCCTGCTCGATCTGAAGCAGAAGCTGGGCGATTTTTTGAGCCGGCAACCGGCGGCCGGGACCAGCGCCAAACTTGCAGGCGCGGCGCAGAAACCGGATCTGCCGCCGCCGCCGCTGAGAGCCGGCGCGCTGCAGGGCCAGCCGGCGGCTGAGCCGAGCTTGAGCCCGCGCCTGAGCGCGGCGCAGACGGCGCAGGTGCTGATGGATGAGGCGAGTTCTGCCATATCGCGGCTGCGGCTTTTGCAGAACGCCTCGCTACCGCCCCAGAGCGAGAGCGGGCGCGGCGCGCCGGCGCGGCTGGAGTGGAATTTCGAAATACCGCTGGCCCTTGCCGGGCGCACTGACATGGCGCAATTGCGCATTGAGGGCGAGGGCGGCGCCGACATCGAGCCCGTGCGCCGGTTGTGGAGCGTGCAGGTGGCGCTTGATACCGAGCAGACCGGCAGCGTCAATGGCGCGGTGATGCTGCAGGGGCGGGCGATCTCGGTGCAATTGATGGCCGAGCGCGAGGAAATCGCCCAGCAGTTCAAGGCGCATGCGGGCGAGCTTGAGCAAAATCTGCGCGAGGCGGGGCTGGAGGTCGAGCGCTTGCACATCCGCAGCGGAAAGCGGCGGGCCGCCAAGTCCGCGCCCGGCTATATGGTGGACCAATCCCGATGACCGGCGAAAAACAGACCGCCACCGCCTTGCAATATGACGGCAAGGGCGCGCCGACCGTCACCGCCAGAGGCGAGGGGGAGCTGGCGCGGCGGATTATTGCGGCGGCCGAGGAGGCCGGGGTGCCGATCGAGGAAAACCCCCTGCTCAGCGAAGCGCTGGCCGGGGTGGAACTGGGCGCGGAAATCCCGGTGGAGCTCTATCAGGCGGTGGCCGAAGTGATCAGCTTCATCCTCGGCGTGTCTCGCAAATAATCCGCGTTTTTGGGGCGATCAGCGCCTCCTGCGCCGCCACCAGCGCCAGTTCATCGCTACTGATTTCAGTCGACATTTCCAGCACGTCATGCACCGAGGCGGCGGCGAGGCCGAGCGCTTCGCCCCCGTCATGGCCCTGAAGGATGCGGGCCAGGAACAGGGCGGCAATGAGATCGCCGGTGCCGTGGGGCGGGTTGTCGAGTCTCGGGGTGCGGGCGAGCACGGTCTCCGAGCGGCTGACCAGCAGATTGACCATCTCGCCTGGCGCATCCGATGGGGCGGAGGTGACCAGCACCCGTTCGATGTCGAGGCTGCGGGCGGCGCTGACGGCGGCGTCAATGTCCTGCGGCGCGGTGCCGGTGAGCCAGCCGAGCTCGAACAGATTGGGGGTGAGGATGTCGGCCTGCGCCGCCAGATGGCGGCCAATGGCCTCGGCGACCGGCGGGTCCACATAAAGCCGGCCGTGATCGCCGAGCACCGGATCGCACAGATAGATCAGCTCCGGGTGGGCCGCCTTGAGCCTTCTGACATGATCGGCGATGGCGATGAGCGCGCCCACACTGCCGCCATAGCCCGACAGCACTGCCCGGGTGGAGGCGCCCATTGCGGCCTCGGCGTCATCCGCGAGGCCGGCCAGGGTTTTTGCGTCGATCAGCCATTGATGGGGCTCGCGTTCATGGCCCTTGTGATGGCCGAGCACGATGGTCGGCACCGCCAGCACCTCGAAACCGAGCCGCTGCATGGCGAATTGCGCGGCGGAATTGCCCACATGGCCGCTGACCACCTGGGAGGAAAAGCTGAGAATGCAGGGGTTGGGCCTGGACACTTGAAACCGCTCTTTCAAACTGGTCAGATGGACGCGGCGGCGCGGAGGTGATGTGCGGCCGGCGCGCTTCGCGAATCAGTGGCGATCAATCTATCCCAGCGGCCGGGCCGGGGAAAGGCGGGTATGATGGCGGAATTTCAGGCAAGGCGGTCCCTGCTCTATGTGCCGGGCTCCAATGAGCGGGCGCTCATCAAGGCGCCTCATCTTGGTGCGGATATGATCGTCTATGATCTTGAAGATGCGGTGGCGCCGGCACAGAAAGCCGAAGCCCGGGAGCGGGTCGCCGAAGCCCTGGCCGGGGCCGCCGGCGAAGAGGGCTGCCGGGCGGTGCGAATCAATGGGCTGGACAGCGCCTGGGGGGAGGAGGATCTGGCGGTGTTTGCCGCCGCGCCCGCCGCCGCTCTGCTGGTGCCGAAGGTGAACGAAGCTGGAGATCTGGAGCCGGTTCAGCGCGCGCTCGATGAGGCGGGGTCGCGCGCGCGGATCTGGGCGATGCTGGAGACGCCGCTCGCCGTGCTGGAGGCGCAGCATATCGCCGCAGCGGCGAAGGGGGCGGCGGCGCGGCTCGAGCTGTTGGTGATGGGGCTGAACGATCTGGCGCTGGAAATGCGCCTGCCGGCGGGCGGCTTGGCGGCGCGGCTTGGCGGCGCGCGCGATCATTGCGTGCTGGCCGCGCGGGCCTTTGGGCTCGATATCATTGACGGGGTCTGTAATAATTTCGGGGACGAGGCCGGCCTGCGGGCCGAATGCGCGGATGGCCGCCGGCGCGGTTTCGACGGCAAATCCCTGATCCACCCGGCCCAGATCGGCCCCTGTCACGAGCTGTTCTCGCCCTCGGAAGCGGAGATTGCCCATGCCAGAAAAATACTGCTTGCATTTGAAGGGCTTGAAGCGGACAGTCAGGGAGCGATCGCCATGGACGGGGTGATGGTCGAAGCGCTGCACCTTGCGGCGGCGCGGCGCGTACTGGCCCTGAGCGGAGAATAGCGCTGCCGGTCCCACCTGCGTCTTATGGAGGCATTGCATCGACTATGTTCAGGGTTTACAACTTTGAACGGTTCAACCTCCCCCGGCCAAGGGGGGCAAAAATGGGAGCCTGCGCATGGCGGGTAACGAGATAAAAATCGAGCGGCCCCTATCGCCGCATCTGCAAATTTACCGCCCCATGTTCACGATGATGATGTCGATGATGCACCGCATCACCGGCGCCGCCTTGTTTTTCGGCACATTCATCCTGGCCTGGTGGCTGATTTCGGCGGCCAGCGGTCCGGCCTATTATTCTTACGTCAATGTGTTCGTCAGCTCGTGGCTCGGGCGGCTGATCCTGTTCGGCTATACCTGGGCGCTGATTCACCACATGCTCGGCGGCATCCGGCATTTCATCTGGGATACCGGCCGCATGTTCAGCCGTCCGGCGCTGGAATATTCCGCCTGGGCAATGCTGATCTCCTCGGTCGGCCTGACCTGGGTGGTGTGGATCGCGGGCTATATCGTGATGGGAGGCCGGCCATGAGAATGCAAACCCCCATGCGGACTCCGCTGAAACAGGCCAGGGGTCTGGGTACCACCAGCGGCGGCGCGGTGCATTTCTGGCGCCAGCGAATCACCGGTCTGGCCAATGTGCCGCTGACGGTGTTCTTCCTGTTCTCGATGGTGTTTCTGGCCGGCGCCGATCATGCCGCCGTGGTCAGCTATTTCAGCCATCCCATACCGGCGCTGCTGATGATGCTGTTCGTGATCGCCAGCGCCTGGCACATGATGCTCGGCTTTCAGGTGATCATCGAGGACTATATCCACCATGAGGGCATGAAGGTGCTGGCTCTGGTCGGGAATATCCTGTTCACGGCCTTTTTCGGCCTGACCTGTATTTTTGCAATCGTTAAACTCAGCCTGGGAGGCTAACCCATGAGCGAGGCCAAGGCCGCAGCAGCGCCCGGAATCAATCGGGGCGCCTACCCGTTCACCGATCATCATTATGACGTCATCGTCGTCGGCGCCGGCGGCGCCGGGCTGCGCGCCACCATGGGCGCGGCCGAAGCCGGGCTGAAAACCGCCTGCATCACCAAGGTGTTCCCGACCCGCTCGCACACGGTGGCGGCGCAGGGCGGCGTGGCCGCCAGCCTCGGCAATATGGGGCCGGACAATTGGCGCTGGCACATGTTCGACACGGTCAAAGGCTCGGACTGGCTGGGCGATCAGGACGCGATCGAGTTTCTGTGCCGGGAAGCGCCGGAAGCGGTGTATGAGCTGGAGCATTTCGGTGTGCCGTTCTCGCGCACCGATGACGGCAAGATCTATCAGCGCCCGTTCGGCGGCATGACCACCGATTTCGGCGAGGGACCGCCGGCCCAGCGCACCTGCGCGGCGGCTGACCGCACCGGCCACGCCATGCTGCACACGCTTTACGGCCAGGCCCTGCGCCATACGGCGGTGTTCCATATCGAATATTTCGCCGTCGACCTGATCATGGACGAAGACGGCACCTGCCGCGGCGTGGTGGCGATGTGCATGGAATATGGCACCCTGCATCGTTTCTTCGCCCAGAAGACCATCCTGGCCACCGGCGGCTATGGCCGCGCCTATTTCTCCTGCACCTCGGCGCATATCTGCACCGGCGACGGCAATGCCATGGTGCTGCGGGCCGGTCTGCCGCTGCAGGACATGGAGTTCGTCCAGTTCCACCCCACCGGTGTTTACGGCGCCGGGGTGCTGATCACCGAAGGGGTGCGCGGCGAGGGCGGCTATCTGACCAATTCAGAAGGCGAGCGTTTCATGGAGCGCTATGCGCCCCATGCCAAGGACCTGGCGTCGCGTGATGTGGTTTCGCGCTCGATGACCGTGGAGATCCGCGAGGGACGCGGGGTCGGCAAGAATAATGACCACATCTACCTGCATCTGGATCATCTCGACCCGGCTATCATTCAGGAGCGCCTGCCGGGGATTTCCGAATCCGCCAAGATCTTCGCCGGTGTCGATGTGACCCGGGACCCGATCCCGGTGCTGCCGACTGTGCATTACAATATGGGCGGCATTCCGACCAATTATTTCGGCGAGGTGCTGACCTTAAAGGACGGCAATCCGGACAGCGTGGTGCCGGGGCTGATGGCGATCGGCGAGGCGGCCAGCGTCTCGGTGCACGGCGCCAACCGGCTCGGCTCCAATTCGCTCATTGACCTGGTGGTGTTCGGCAAGGCGGCGGCGAAACGCTGCATCGACACGGTCACGCCCGGCGCCAAGCAGCCGGAACCGAAGGCGGATGCGGGCGAGCTGGCGCTGGCGCGGCTGGACAAGTTCCGCAACGCCTCGGGCGGCACCAGCACCGCCGAGGCGCGGCTGCAGATGCAAAAGGCCATGCAAAACAATTGCGCGGTGTTCCGCACCGAGGAGGTGCTGAAGGAAGGCTGCGAGCAGGTCAGTGAGGTGTGGAGCCTCAGAGATGATCTCAACGTGACCGATCGCTCGATGATCTGGAATTCCGATCTGATCGAGACCCTCGAGTTCGATAATCTGATCTGCCAGGCGGCGGTCACGGTGGAAGGGGCGCTGAACCGCCAGGAAAGCCGGGGCGCCCATGCGCGTGAGGACTATCCGGACCGGGACGATGAGAACTGGATGAAGCACACCCTGGCCTGGGCCGATGACGGCGCGCGCAAGGTGCGGCTCGATTATCGCCCGGTGCATGACTACACCCTGACCGACAAGGTCGATTACATCAAACCCAAGGCGCGGGTTTACTAAGCTGCGTTTCCGGCGGTGTTGCCGCCGGAAATGCCGATATTGACGTTGTTTTGCTGCGTTTCACACGGAATATGAGGTTTTCATTCACGTGTGAAACGTCCCGACAAAGAGAAGAACGGTACGAGACTCATGGTCCAGTTTACGCTTCCCAAGAATTCCAAGATCGGCAAGGGCAAGGTGTTCGCCAAGCCCGAAGGCGCGGTCAATGTGAAAGAATTCCGCATTTACCGGTGGAACCCGGAGGATGGGCAAAACCCCCGCATCGACACTTATTATGTCGATCTTGATGATTGCGGGCCGATGGTTCTCGACGCCCTGCTGAAGATCAAGGACGAACAGGACCCGACCCTGACCTTCCGGCGCTCATGCCGCGAGGGGGTGTGCGGGTCGTGCTCGATGAATATCGACGGCACCAACACCCTGGCCTGCACCAAGGCCATCGATGAGATCAAGGGGGCGGTGAAGGTCTATCCGCTGCCGCATATGAAGGTGGTGAAGGACCTGATTCCGGACCTGACCAATTTCTATGCCCAGCATGCCTCGATCGCGCCGTTCCTGAAAACCGACACCCCGGCGCCGGAGACCGAATGGCCGCAGAGCCGGGAGGACCGGGCCAAGCTCGACGGGCTGTATGAATGCATTCTGTGCGCGTCCTGCTCCACCTCCTGCCCGTCCTATTGGTGGAATGAGGACCGCTATCTGGGACCGGCGATCCTGCTGCAGGCCTATCGCTGGATCATCGACAGCCGCGACGAGGCCACCGGCGAGCGGCTCGACAATCTGGAAGATCCGTTCCGGCTCTATCGCTGCCACACGATTCTCAACTGCACCAAGACCTGCCCCAAGAGCCTCAATCCGGCCGAGGCGATCGCCAATATCAAGCGATTGCTAATCGAACGGCGCTATTAGGGCGCGGGCAGTCACGAGGGCCACATTTCGCGGCGGCCGGGCGCATCCGGCGGCGCCGGACAAGGTTCCAAAGGATCGCATCATGGCGACGGTCAAGCTGATCGAATATGAAGACGCAAGCCCCGAAGTGCGCGCGGTCTATGACGACATCATGCGCACCCGGCAGATCGACTGGATCAATAATTTCTGGAAGAGCCTCGCCAACGACCCCAAAAGCCTGAAACGGACCTGGGAAACGCTGAAGGAGATCATGGCGCCGGGGGCGCTCGACCCGCTGGTCAAAGAGATGATCTATATCGCGGTCAGCACCACCAATAACTGCGAATATTGCATCCACTCCCATACCGCGGCGGCCCGGGCCAAGGGGATGAGCGAGGAGATGCTGATGGAGCTGATGGCGGTCATCGGCATGGCCAATGAAACCAACCGGCAGGTGATCGGTTTTCAGGTGCCGGTGGACGATGTGTTCAAGGTTGAAAGCTAACCCCCCATCGAACATGGCCTCAGGGCGCGGGGGGCGGCGATGAGCGGCGGCCCGCTACCTGAATATCGCGCGCTGGCTCAGGCGGGCGAGATCACCATCGAGCCGGTGCAGTCACTGATGGTGGAGAATCTGCAAATCCTGCATGACCGCCTGCAACGCTATCGGCCGCGCCCGCCCGGAAGCGATTTTTTCAACCTGTTCCGCCGCCGGCCGCAGGCGCCCAAGGGGCTCTATCTGCATGGCAATGTGGGGCGGGGCAAGACCATGCTGATGGACCTGTTCTACCGGAGCTGCGATTTCGAGTCGCGCCAGCGCTGGCATTTTCATGGCTTCATGCAGCATGTGCACGCCTCGATCGCCAATTGGCGCCGGGCGTTCAATGGCGATCCGATTCCGATGGTGGCGGACGATATCGCCGAGCAGGGCATGTTGCTGTGCCTCGATGAGTTCCAGGTCACGGATATCGCCGATGCGATGATTCTGGGGCGGCTGTTCACCGCCCTGTTCGAGGCCGGGGTGGTGGTGGTGGCGACCTCCAACACGGTGCCGTCCGATCTTTATCGCGACGGGCTGAACCGGGATCTGTTCCTGCCCTTCATCGACATGCTTTTAGAGCATATGGACCTGCTGCATTTCGACGGGGAACGCGATTACCGGCTCGACCGCCTGCACCAGGCCGATTATTACCACAGCCCGCTGGGGCCGGAGGCCGACCGGCGCATGCAGGCGGTGTGGCGGCGCCTGGCCGGGCCCTGCCCGACCGAGCGGCGGGTGCTGGAGGTCAATGGGCGCGTCTTGGCGGTGCCGAAGGCGGCCCGCAGCGCGGCCTGGTTCAGCTTCGCCGAACTGTGCGAGGCGCCGCTGGGCGCCGCCGATTATCTGGCGATTGCGCGGCATTTTCATGCGGTGTTCCTGGCCCAGGTGCCGGTGCTGGCGCGGGCGCAGCGTAATGAAACGAGGCGGCTGATCACCCTCATCGACACGCTGTATGACCGGCAGACCTGCCTGATCGTTTCGGCGGCGGCCGAGCCCGACGGGCTGTACCCGGACGGGGACGACAAGGAGGTGTTTGCCCGCACCGCTTCACGACTGATGGAAATGCGCTCTGAGGATTACGGACAGAACCGGAACAATCCCCATTTTACACATAATTGCTGACTTGCGTGGTGGAGTACAACAGGATACTGAGGAATTAACATGCCCGCCAAGACGGGGCACAACCAGAATAAAGGAGCATAACTCATGGCTAGACGTAAAATCGCCCTGATCGGATCGGGCATGATCGGCGGAACCCTGGCGCATTTGGCCAGCCTGAAGGAACTGGGCGATATCGTGCTGTTCGATATTGTCGAGGGGGTGCCGGACGGCAAGGCGCTGGATCTGGTTCAGTCGAGCCCGGTCGAGGGCTTCGACGCCAAGCTGGCCGGAACCAGCAGCTATTCCGGCATTGCCGGGGCCGATGTGGTGATTGTCACCGCCGGGGTGCCGCGCAAGCCGGGCATGAGCCGCGATGATCTGCTCGGGATCAATCTGAAGGTGATGGGCCAGGTCGGCGCCGGCATTGCCAAATATGCGCCCGATGCCTTCGTGATCTGCGTGACCAATCCGCTCGATGCCATGGTGTGGGCGCTGCAGGCGGCCAGTGGCCTGCCCAAGCACAAGGTGATCGGCATGGCCGGGGTGCTGGATTCGGCCCGCTTCCGCCTGTTCCTGGCCGAGGAGATGAATGTGTCGGTCGAGGATGTGACCGCCTTCGTGCTGGGCGGGCATGGCGACAGCATGGTGCCGCTGGCGCGCTATTCGACCGTGGCCGGCATTCCGCTGCCCGATCTGGTGAAAATGGGCTGGCTGACCGATGCCAAGCTCGATGAGATCATCGAGCGCACCCGCAATGGCGGCGCGGAAATCGTCGGGCTGCTGAAAACCGGTTCGGCCTTCTATGCCCCCGCCAGTTCGGCGATCCTGATGGCGGAGAGCTATCTGAAAGACAAGAAGCGGGTTCTGCCCTGCGCGGCCAATCTGAACGGCGAATATGGCCAGAGCGGCATATATGTGGGCGTGCCGGTGGTGATCGGCGCCGGCGGCGCCGAGCGGGTGATCGAGATCGAGTTGTCCAAATCCGAGCGCAAGCTGTTTGACAAATCGGTCGAGGCGGTCAAAGGTTTGATCAAGATTTGCAGCGAGCTCGCGCCGGACCTGGCCAAGAGCAAATAATCCCATCATCCCGAAAGGACGAGGGCGTCCGGGAGGCAGTGAATGAATATCCATGAATATCAGGCCAAGGGTGTGCTGAAGACCTTTGGCGTGCCGGTGCCGCGCGGCATCGCAGCGTTCAGCGTCGATGAGGCGGTGGCGGCCGCCAAGGAGCTTGGCGGCCCGGTCTGGGTGGTCAAGGCCCAGATCCATGCCGGCGGGCGCGGCAAGGCGGGCGGCGTCAAGGTGGTCAAAAGCCTTGATGGCGTGCGCGAGGCGGCCGAGGCGATCCTGGGCGCCACCCTGGTGACCAAGCAGACCGGCCCCGAGGGCAAGGAAGTGAAACGGCTCTATATCGAAGAGGGCTGCGACATCGCCTCGGAGCTTTACCTCTCGGCGCTGGTTGACCGGGCCAGCTCGCGTATCGCTTTCATCGCCTCGACCGAGGGCGGCATGGATATCGAGGAGGTGGCGGCCGAAACGCCCGAGAAAATCCTCACCCTGACCATCGACCCCGCCAGCGGCTTTTCCGGTTTCCACGGCCGCGAGATCGCCTTTGCGCTGGGGCTGAAGGGCGATGCGGTCAAGCAATGCGTGCGGCTGATCGGCTCGCTCTATAAGGCGATGACCGAGAAGGATGCCAGCCTGCTGGAGATCAACCCGCTGGTGCTCACCGGGTCGGGGGATCTCATTTGCCTTGACGCCAAGATGAACTTCGATTCCAACGCCCTGTTCCGCCAGAAGGACATTGTGGAACTGCGCGATCTCGATGAAGAAGACCCGATGGAGGTGCGCGCCTCGGAATATGACCTCAACTATATCCGTCTCGACGGCGAAATCGGCTGCATGGTCAATGGCGCGGGGCTGGCGATGGCCACTATGGACATCATCAAGCTGAAAGGCGGCTCGCCGGCCAATTTCCTCGATGTGGGCGGCGGCGCCAGCACCGAACAGGTAACGGCGGCGTTCAAGATCATTCTGTCCGATCCCAATGTGAAGGGCATATTGGTCAATATTTTCGGCGGCATCATGCGCTGCGACTTCATTGCCGAGGGCATTGTGGCGGCGGCGCGCGAGGTGCATCTGGACCGGCCGCTGGTGGTGCGGCTCGAAGGCACCAATGTGGATCTGGGTAAGAAAATTTTGAGCGAATCCGGCTTGCCGATCATCGCGGCGGGCGATCTGTCCGATGCGGCGGTAAAAGTGGTCGCGGCCGTGAAGGAGGCAAGCTGATGGCGGTTCTGGTCGATAGAAACACGAAAGTCATCTGCCAGGGCGTGACCGGGGCGACCGGCACGTTCCACACCGAACAGGCGATCGCCTATGGCACGCAGATGGTGGGCGGGGTTACCCCCGGCAAGGGCGGCTCGGAACATCTGGGCCTGCCGGTGTTCGACACGGTGTCCGAGGCGGTTGCCGCCACCGGCGCCACAGCGACGGCGATCTATGTGCCGCCGCCCTTCGCGGCCGATGCCATATTGGAGGCGATCTCGGCCGGGCTGGAGCTGGCGGTGTGCATCACCGAGGGCATTCCGGTGCTGGACATGGTGAAGGTGAAGCGGGCGCTGAGCGGTTCGAATACCCGGCTGGTGGGGCCCAATTGCCCCGGCGTCATTACCCCG
>PKTQ01000041.1 GCA_002869085.1 Hyphomicrobiales bacterium
AACGAAGCAGACCGGAGAACACATGAGCGATGAAGACCCCATACCCGGATGGAGCCCCGATCTCAGCATAGATCAGGGGCTGATCGATGCCGATCACCAATATCTGTTCAACCTTACCGCCGCCTTCATGTCCGGCGGCCGGCAATTCAACACCCCCGATCAGGCCTATGACCTCGTTCATCGCCTGGTCGAATATGCCTCGATCCATTTCCGGCGCGAGGAAGCGCTGTTGGCCCGGATCAATTATCCCGATGCCATCGATCACCATCTGGAACATATCAGGCTTGAGGACGGCCTTGCCGAAATCCAGAAAACGGTGATCACCACCAGCGGCGATCAACTGGCTTTCGTCTCCGATCTGATGGGGGCGCTGATCAATGAATGGCTGGTCACCCATATCCGCAGCTACGACCTGCCGATGAAGGCCTATGTGGAGCAATTGCGCCAGAGCGCCCGGAACACCCCGCCGATCGATGATCTCACCCTGTTGTGAGGCTGCGCGGCCTGCCAGGCGATGAGCGCCAGACGCTGGACCCTAGATCATCCGGTCCACCACCCGGCCCGGCGGCTGATAGACGGGGGATTCCTGTTGGTGCGCGAAGGGCGCCTCGCGCCGCCCCGCCCCGGACGGGCCCGCATCGAGATAGCTTTGCGCCGCCTCGCCTAAAGTCAGGCCCGCCGCACCGACTGTCCCGGCCGTAAACTCCGCGCCGGCCAGCAGCGCCTGTGCCTGCGGGCTCAGATTGACCACCACCGGCTGTCCGCGCCGCCCGGCCGCATCGGCGGCTGCGGGGGTGAACGGGCGCGGCTGCGGCTTTGGGCTGCGGACCGGATCGGTCCAGGCCTGATAAGCCTGCAATGACGGCGCCGAAAGAATGCTCATAAGATGCTGCCCGCCTGAAAAGGGCGCCCCCGCGCCAATAATCCGATAATATCTCCAAAGTTAAGAATTATGGTTAACAATTCCTTATGTTCGCGTCCAGCGCGGGTTTTTTTATTTCTTCGGTTGCGGGGCGGCGCAAACGGCGATAACACAGGGCAAAAGGAGTGATCTCATGCGCCTAGATGCTGTTTCCCAAGGTGAAAACCCGCCATATGACATCAATGTTGTGATCGAGGTGCCGCTTGGCGGCGAACCGGTCAAATATGAACTCGACAAGGCCTCCGGCGCCTTGATGGTGGACCGTATCCTGCACACATCCATGCGCTATCCGTGCAATTACGGCTTCATGCCCCACACCCTGTCCGATGACGGCGACCCGATCGATGTGATGGTGGTCAGCCGCATTCCGGTGGTGCCCGGCGCGATCATCCGCTGCCGCCCGATCGGCGTGCTGGTGATGGAAGATGAAGCCGGCGAGGACGAGAAGATCATCGCGGTGCCGGTCAACAAGCTCTCGCCCTATTACAAGGATGTCTCATCCTATCGCGAACTGCCGGATATCCTGATCGATCAGATCGCCCATTTCTTCGGCCATTACAAAGACCTCGAAGACAAAAAATGGGTCCAGATCAAGCGCTGGGGCGAGCCGGAGGAGGCGATGGAATTCATCCGTGAATCCATTCACCGCCATACCGACGAAAAAGCCAAGAAATAAGCACCATACCGGCTTATGCCCGGGCCCTTGAGCGCATTGCAGCCCGCCGGTTTTCTGCGCACCGGCATGGGGTTTGACGCGCCATGCCCTGCGCCCGCCACAATAATGACGCGCTTGCGCTTCAAGGTGACGGCGATCTGATAAGCTTTTGGGAATAAACAATGACATCGATATATTCCGCTTTGCTGGGCTTGGCGGCGCTGGGCGCGGCGCTCTGCGGCGCATGGCCAGCGGCTGAGGCGCGTCCGTTCCACCATCCCTTTGGCGAGCTGCGCGAATATCACCGCCACTGGCTGGCCGTGTGCCCGGACGCCCACAAGCCGGGCTCGGAGATGGCGTACAACACCAATTGCTGGGCCTCGACATGGACCGGCAATGAAGACGGCAGCTTCTCCGGCGATTTCCCCGGCTACCGCCTCTCCGTGCATCGCAACAGAACCACCGGTGCGCTGTCGCTCACCTTAGTCTCCGTGTCAGCCGAGAAGATCGACAAGACCCGGCCCGTCCGGGTGAAATTCTCCAACGGACCGGCCACGGACTATGCCTATGGCACCAGCGTCACCCCCAATGGCAATATCGGCAACGAATACACCTTTCCCATCGCCCGGGAATCGCAAGCATTGATCCGGCGCATGAAAGCCGGCAACGCCGTGACCATCACCCTGCCCACGGATAAGGGTGAGACATCCATGCGCTTTTCGCTGATCGGTCTTCGCAGCGCTCTTGGTTTTCTGAAAAAATATGCCGGGCGCCACGAGTGAGGCCTGACGGGCGGCCCCCGCCGCTTACTCCGCGCCAGCGATGGCGCGGGCATAATCGGCGGCGGTGAAGGGCTGCAGATCCTCGACCCCCTCCCCGACCCCGATCGCATGCACCGGCAGGCCGAATTTCTCCGAAATCGCCACCAGAATGCCGCCGCGCGCCGTGCCGTCGAGCTTGGTGACGATCAGCCCGGTGACCCCGGCGATCTTGTTGAAGATCTCCACCTGCGACAGGGCGTTCTGGCCGGTGGTCGCATCCAGCACCAGCAGCACCGCATGCGGGGCTTCAGAGTCGCATTTCTTCAGCACCCGCACGATCTTCTCCAGCTCGGCCATCAGCTCGGTGCGGTTCTGCAGTCGCCCCGCCGTATCCAGCAGCAGCACGTCCATGCCCTGATCCCGCGCCTCATGCCAGGCATCATAAGCCAGCCCCGAGGCGTCCGCCCCCACCGCCCGCGCGATCACCGGCGCGCCGGTGCGCTCCCCCCATATCTTGAGCTGGTCGATCGCCGCGGCCCGGAACGTGTCCGCCGCCGCCAGCATCACCTTGCGGCCCTCATCCCTGAACTTGGCCGCCAGCTTGCCGATGGTGGTGGTCTTGCCGGCGCCGTTCACCCCGGCCATCACGATCACGAACGGCTTGGCCTCGCCGATCTCCAGCGGCTGCGCCACCGGCTCCAGCACTTTGGTGATCTCCTGCGCCAGCACCGCGCGAATTTCGGCCGGCTCGATCTGCTTGTCGAAGCGCCCGGCGCCGATCACCTCGGTGATCCGCACCGCCATATCGAGCCCCAGATCCGCCTGGATCAGCGCATCCTCAAGCTCTTCCAGCGTGTCGTGATCGAGCTTGCGCTTGGTGAAAATGCCGGTAATGCTTTGATTGAGCGCGCCGGAAGAGCGCGACATGCCCTGCTTGAGACGCGCAAACCAGCCTTTTTTTTCAGGCTCGTCCGATTTCGGCTCGGCCATGGCCTCTTCAGCCGCCATGTTGGCTTCCGCCTCACCGGTTTCGGCGGCCATCTCCTCTACCGGCGCCGGCGCGGCATCGTTCCCGGCCTCTTCCGGCGCATCCGCCGCCCCGCGCCCGAACAGGCGCCCGAACATGCCCGGTTTGTCCTTGCCGCTCACGCCAGCACCTCGCCCAGCAATTCATCCTCATCAATGCCGGTGATGCGCGCCCGCACCACCTCGCCCGGCGGACATGCATGGCTGAGCCGCACCGGCGCGAAATGCTCGCTATGGCCCCGCTCCGCCGTTTCCACCAGCACCCGCTCCTCTTGCCCGAGACGGGATTGATAAAACCGCCGCCGCGCCGCCGCGCCGGCTGCCCGCAGCCGCGCCGCGCGTTCCTTCACCAGCTGGCGCGGCAATTGCGGCATCTTCGCCGCCGGCGTGCCCGCGCGCACCGAAAACGGAAACACATGCAAAAAGGTCAGACCGCATTCCTCAATGAGCGCCAGCGTATTGGCGAACATCGCCTCGTCCTCGGTGGGAAATCCGGCGATCAGATCGGCGCCGAAGGCCATATCAGGCCGCATGGCCTTGAGCTTGCGGCACAGGCCGATCACATCCTCGCGGGCATGGCGGCGCTTCATGCGCTTCAGGATCATGTTGTCACCGGCCTGGATCGACAAATGCACATGCGGCATCAGCCGCGCTTCCCGGCCGATGAGATCAATGAGCTTGGGGTCGATCTCTATGGGATCGACCGAGCTCAGCCGCAGCCGCGCCAGTTCCGGCACCTCGTCCAGAATGCGCTGGACCAGATCCCCCAGCACCGCGCCGTCATGGGCATAATCGGTGATGTCGACCCCGGTCAGCACCACTTCGCGAAAGCCCTGATCGCCAAGCTCGGCGATGCGCCGCACCACCTCATCCGGCGCCATCGACCGCGACGGCCCGCGCCCGAACGGAATGACGCAGAATGTGCAGCGGTGATCGCAGCCATTTTGCACCTGCACGAAAGCCCGCGAGCGCTCCCCGAACCCTTCCAGCGCCGGCAGCCTGTCCGCCTTCGCATCCATGATATCGGCCACATGCACCCCGGCATGGCCTTGCCGCCCGAGCGCCCCGAAGCGATTGAGGTCGAACTTTTCCCGGTTGCCGATCACCAGATCGACCTCGTCCATCGCGGCGAAAGTCTCCGGCTCGGTCTGGGCGGCGCAGCCGGTCACAATGATCCTGGCGTCCGGATCCTGCCGCCGCCGCCGCCGCACCGCCTGGCGCGCCTGGCGCACCGCCTCGGCGGTCACCGCGCAGCTATTGAACACGACCGCGTTGTCCAGCGCCGGATCGCTGGCGCCGGCCCGCATCGCCTCGGTCTCGAAACTGTTGAGACGGCAGCCGAAGGTGACGAATTCAGGACCGCTCATTGGGCCGCCCGCTCCGCCGCCGCCAGTTCGGCCAGATCGATCTCGCCTTCATAGTCGAGCTGATAGGGGCCGGTCATCAGAATATGCCCGTCGCGCTCGCGCCATGCGATGTCAAGCGGGCCGCCCGGCAGATGTATCGTCACCTGGCGCTCGGTCATGTGCAGCCGCATCGCCGCCACCGCCGCGGCGCAGGCGGCGGTGCCGCAAGCGCGGGTCAGACCGGCGCTGCGCTCCCACACTTTGAGGCGGATCTGGTTGCGCTCCGTGAGCTGCCCCAGTGAGATATTGGCCCGTTCGGGGAACATCGGATGGTTTTCCAGCATCGGCCCCAGCCGCGCCAGATCATAGGCTTCGATATCCTCGACCCAGAAAATGCAATGGGGATTGCCCACATTCACCACGCTCGGGCTGTGCAGAATCGGCGCGGTAATAGGACCGACCTGCAGTTCGATCTTGCGGGTGTCGCTGAATTCCTCGGCCAGCGGAATCTCCTGCCAGCCAAAGCGCGGCACGCCCATATCGACGCTGATATCGCCTTCGCGCGCGCCCCGGCGGCACAGCAATGTGCCGGCGCCCGTGCGCACGCTGACCTCATCCTTGCCGGTCTCGCTGAGCATGAGATGGCCGATGCAGCGCGTGGCGTTGCCGCAGGCCTCGACCTCGTCGCCGGCGCAGTTCCAGATGCGCATGAACACATCCGCCTCATCCGATGGCTCCATGCGGATGAGCTGGTCGCAGCCAATGCCATGCTCCCGGTCCGAAATCGCCCGCACCAGCGCGCGATCAAACGGCAGCTCGGCGCGGCGCGCGTCGAACACGGCAAAATCATTGCCCAATCCGTTCATCTTGCGAAAAGGCGTCAGGGTCATCACATCAAGCGATCAATGGTTCCGGCCCGGCGGGGCTACCTTCCCGCCCAGGCGATTGCTGTTTCAGGCCCCTTATATGGCGATCCCCGCCTCCGGCGCAAATTGTTTAGGTTTTCCGCCCCGGCTGCGCCTGTCCAACATCGCCGTGGCGGCGCTGCTGGCCTCGCTTTATCCGGTGCTGCTCCCGGCCGGGGCCGGGCTCTGGTGAATCTTCGATCCGCTAGCGCCGCCCCAGCGGCACGCAGGCCCTCTGCCCGCCCGGTGTGATCAGGCAGCGCCCTCGCATCCGCCCCCGTCCGGGCGGATGAAAGCCGCAGCGTGCCCCCTGGCCTTTGCCTCTGCACGCCGCCAGCGCTGCCCGGGGCGGACCGCCGGCGGGCCGAAACCCGCCGCCGGGGCGGAAACCGGCCTCACCAGGGCCGCCGGCTCCACCTCCGCCCAGACCCTGTCCCGGGCGCGGCGGTCCGAAGCCGCTTGCCCCCGGCCGCCCGAAGCGGCGCGGGCCCCCAAACGCCTGCATGCCGGGGCCGCGGCGCCGGAAACTGGCGTCCGGCCGGCCCTTGAAACAGCGCGGAATGAAGGGATAGGACAGGGTCACCACATAGTAATAAGTGCCGCCGGGAAATTCCGGCGTGACGCCGCTGCGGCCATTGCACGCATCGAGATCGCCGGCCCCCGGCACATAGGCATAATCCTGCACGAAAGCGCCGTCATAGCGCCCGCCCGGCCCGGAAGGGCGGGTGCCGCGCCTTAACCGGTAGGAGGATTTCAGCGCCTTCATGCCCGAATTGGGCTTATTGGCATTGCGATAGCCATAGGGGGTATAGATCGGAAATCCATCCGCCGCCCAGCCGATCAGCATCGGCGCGGCGCGGATATTGCCGCGCTTCATCAGGCCGGTGGGCGCGCCGTGGTAATGATAGGCGCCATTGGGTTGCACATGGGCGTTGTTCCTGTCGAGCCCCAGCCTGACCGCACCGCCGAGCGCCTCATAGCGCCAGCCCGAGCCGGGATCGCCCCGCCAATATTCGGCGGTGCCGGGGTCGAACACCACCCCGTTGATCGCCGCTCCGAAGGGCTGACGCCCGAGCGGGGTGATCCGCCCGGTGAGTTTCGGGTGCGCCGGCACCTCAAACCGGTAGGACTGGGCCCGGATCGCATTGGGATTGCCCCGATTGGGAAAGCGTCCGGTTGAGTGGCCGGGCAGGCCGTCGGCGCGGATCAGCCGCTTGCCGCCATTGATGCTGATCGTCACCTTGGCGCCGGCCTCGGCCGGGCCGACAAAACTGTTCATCAGCCATTCCGCCGCATGGAGGCTGCTTTCGGGCTGGCGGGCGGCGTGCTGTGAAATCAGCGGCGTATCGGCGCCGTGGGCGAGGGCGCTCATGGGCGCGGCCAGGCAACTGAGCAGCCCCGCGAAGCTGAAACATATCTGGGTATGGCATCCGTGCATCATTTCGGTCCTTCAAATTCGGCCCTGTTGACCGCCTCTGGCTGAGCGCAGCTTGAACCTAAAAGCCGATCGTGAAGCCGGTTTGAGCGAATTGTGAAAGGATTGTGCAGCCGCGCGCGACCGCCTCAGGCGTCATAGACATAGCCGACGCCGTAGACCGAGCGGATCAGCTCGTCCCCGCCGGGGCAGGCGGCGATTTTGCGGCGCAGATTCTTGATATGGCTGTCGATGGTGCGGTCATAGACCTCGTCATCGTCACCATAGGCCAGATCGAGCAATTGGGCGCGCGAAAACACCCGCCCTGGACGGCGCACCAGCGCCGCCAGCAACTGAAACTCCTTGCGGGTCAGCTCGAGCCGCTGCCCGCCCAGATGCGCCGACCAATTGGCCTCGTCGATCCGCAGCGGCCCCGCCGCCCGCCCCGGTGCGCCGGTTCCGGCCCGCCTGAGCACGGTCTTGACCCGGGCCACCACTTCGCGCGGGCTGTAGGGCTTGCAGATATAATCATCCGCCCCCAGCTCGAGGCCTATCAGCCGGTCGATCTCCTCGACCCGGGCCGAGGCCATGATGATCGGCACATCGCTGCTGCGCCGCACTTCACGGCAGATATCGAGCCCGTCCTTGCCCGGCAGCATGATATCGAGCACGATGAGGTCCGGCGGATTGTCCAGCACATGCTCGACCGCATGGGTGCCTTCGGCCAGATGCTCCACCTGGAACCCCGACTGCACCAGATAGTCCCGCACGATGCCGGCCAGGGTGATCTCATCCTCGACAATCAAAATGCGCCGTTTCATAGGGTCAGCTCCGCTTGCCATCACATGCTAACCGAATTTCCACATGAAGTCCGCCCAAGGACGAGGCCGCCACGCTCATCTGTCCGTTATGGGCGCCGACAATGGCGCGGGCGATGGCCAGCCCCAGCCCGGCCCCGCCGGCGGCCCGGCTACGCGATTGCTCGACCCGGTAGAATCTGTCGAACAGATAGGGCAGGCTGTCCTGCGGCGGCGCCGGGGCGCTGTCGTCGAACTGCACCACGATGTCGTCCCACTGCCGCCGCGCCCTGATCAGCAATTGCCCGCCGGGGTCGGTATAGCGGCGGCTGTTTTCCAGCAGATTGGTGAACAATTGCCGCAGCCGGTCCGCATCGCCCAGCATCGGCAGGGATTTGGGCGCGTCGAGACTGAGGCCGAGACAGCGCTCGGCGAAGCGGGGCTCGAACCCGGCCACGATATCGCCGAGCAGCGCGGCCAGATCCAGCGGCGCCGATTGGTGGGTCAGCGCACCCGCATCGGCCCGCGCCAGATCATGCAGATCCTGCACCAGGCGCGTGAGCTGCCCGGCATAGCCGAGCAGGCGCGGATAGGTTTGAGCATCGGCGTGCCGGACCCCGTCGCGCAGTGCCTCCAATTCCGCCTGCAGCACCGATAGCGGCGTTCTGAGCTCATGCGCCGTATCCGCCACCCAGCGCCGGCGTGCGCTTTCAGCCGTTTCCAGCGAGCTGGCAAGCTGGTTCATATCCGCCGCCAATTGCCCGAGCTCGTCCCGGCGCCGCACCGCCGCGCGCTGGCCGAGATCCCCGGCCCGGAGCTGGCGCGCCATCTGCGCCAGCTTGTGCACCGGCCGCAGAAAATGCCGCGCCAGGCCGAGCGAAGCCATCAACGCCGCCAGCACCGCCGCCAGCCCGACCAGCATCAGATTGCGCCGCTGATCGCTCAGGAAAACCGCATCCATGGCGCGCTCCGTGCCCGGCGAGCGCGCCATCACCAGCCAGCCGGCGGGCACGCCGCCGGCGAGGATAGCCCGCCGCGACGGGCTTGTGAGCGCCCGCTCCGCCCCGGCCACGAACCGTCCCTGCCCATCGACCAGCGCCAGCCTGCGGCCGATCAGCAGCCGGTCGGCCGGCGGGCCAAACCCCGGCCTCCCCGGCCCGCCCCCAGGCCCCGCCAATGGCGGCGGCGGGTTTGGAGGCGGTCTCAGCGAGTTCCGCACCAGCCGGTGCCAGGCGGCCCGGTCGTCCTTGAAATGGTCCCAGCTCTTATAGGCGGCATAATCATCCGCAAGATTTTTCGCCAGCCCATCGAAGCGGGACAGCTCCAGCCGGGTGATGTAATCGGAAAAGCCGTGCCGCAGGCTCCACCCCATCACCAGCAGCACCACCAGCAGGATGGCGCCCAGTGTGAGAAACACGGCCAGAAACAGCTTTTGCGTGACGGTCAGGGACATGGCGCCAAACTGACCGCAAAATGTGAACGGAAAATGGAGACGTGCCGCGATGCCCTGCACGCGCTCGGGTCTTGCCTTTTGCCGCGAACTGCGCCATTTGAGATCAATGGATGAGTTCTGGCCATATCGCGTGCTGTTTGTCTGTCTTGGCAATATCTGCCGCTCTCCCATGGCGGAAGCGACCTTCCGCGCGCTTGTCGCGGCCGAGGGCCTGTCGCAGCGCATCCGCACCGATTCGGCCGCCACCGGCCCCTGGCATGTGGGCAAGCCGCCCGATGGCCGCGCCCAGAGCGAAATGCGCCGCCGTGGCCGCGACATGTCCGATCTGCGCGCCCGCCAGGTCAGGCGCCAGGATTTTGACCGCTTTGATCTGATCCTGGCCATGGACATGGATAATCTGGACGATCTGTGGCGCATGGCCGGCGCTGAATATCGCGACAAGGTGCGGCTGTTTCTCGATTTTGCCGAGCAGCCCGGCACCAAGGAAGTGCCCGACCCTTATTATGGCGGCGCCGATGGCTTTGCCCACGCGCTCGACCTGATCGAGCAGGCTTCAGAAGGTCTCCTCGCCCATATCCGGAAGGAAGCCGGCCTGGCCTGAAAACACCGCTTCGGTGCCATAGGGGCCGCCGCCGCCATTGGGCCGCGAGCTTAGCAACACATAGCCATCGCAGGTAAAGGGCGGCGCGTGATAAACATTGCGCCGCTCGACAAAGCGCTTGAGATCGTTGCGCCGGCCCTCACGAAAGCGGGCCAGGGTCACATGCGGGGTATATTTGCGGCTCTCCAGTTTAAAGCCGGCTCCGGCGATGAGCCGCGCCTGGCGCGCCTGCATCGCCATCAATTCAGGGCATGGCTCGGCCCCGGCCCACACCGCGCGCGGGCGCCCGCCGCCGAAAATGCCGAGCCCCCGCAGACTGATCTCGAACGGCGCGAAGCGCAGGCCATCGAGCGCCTCAATGAGCCGCCCGGCGGCCGACCCGTCCAGCTCACCGATATAATTGAGGGTGATGTGATAGGATTCCGGATCGATCCAGCGCCCCCCATGCAGGTCGGCGTGCAGGCGTTCAAGCGCCGCGGCGGTTTCAGCCGGAATGGTGATCGCGGTGAAAAACCCCATCACGCCTCACTTGAACGCCTCACTTAAACGCTTCATTTGGGCAGGGCGGCTTTCGTCGTCCGGGCCTTTTCGATTTCCGGAATGATGATCTCTTTCAGATCACGCGGGCTGATCGGGCCGATATGCTTGTAGCGCACGATCCCCTCGCCATCGACGATGAAGGTCTCGGGGATTCCGTATACCCCCCAGTCGATCCCGGTCCGGCCCTTGCGGTCGACCCCGACAATGTCATAGGGGTTGCCGTGCTGTCCGAGAAAGCGCAGGGCGTTACTGGGCGCGTCCTTATAGTCGATGCCCACCAGCGGCGCGATCTTCATGCGCTGGAACACCTCCAGCACCGGATGCTCGGTGCGGCAGCCCGTGCACCAGGAGGCGAAGAAATTGAGCACATGCACCTTGCCGGCNGAACTCCGGCGCCGGCTTGTTGATCAGCACCGAAGGCAGGCGCGAGGGATCGCCGGTTTGCAGCGAATAGGTAAAAAGCCCGGCCAGGGCCGCGAACAGGGCCACCGGCAGCAGGGTCAGCCAGATCGAGCGCTTGCGCGGGGCCGCGCCCTCATCCGCGCCGCTCAGATCCTCGTCCAATGGTGCATCGCTCATCAGCCAGCTCCTTCCCGCACCGGATCGTCCGCCGGCCCCATGGCTTTCGGGCGCCGCGGCGCGCCTTCCTTTTCCAGCCGCGCCAGGATGCGCGCCTGCTTGCGCAGATCGGCCCACAGATAGACGGTAAGGCCGATCAGCACCGCCGCGCTGATACCGTAAGACGTCCAGATGAAAAACGCATATTTACCCATGTGCGCCTCCCTCGGCCTGCGCCAGGCGCATGTTCCGTACCTTGCGGCGCAGGATCTCCCCGCGCATGCCGAGCAGAATGAGAGCGGTGAAGATCAGCATATAGGCGCCGATCATGATCAGCAGCGGCGTCAGAATGCTGGGATGAATAGACGGGCCGCCGCCCTTCATGATGCTGGCCGGCTGGTGCAGCGTGTTCCACCAGTCCACCGAATATTTGATGATCGGCACATTGACCGCGCCCACCAGCCCCAGAATGGCCGCCACCCGGCCGGCCTGCACCGGCTCCTCGATCATCTGCCACAGGGCCATATAGCCCAGATATAAGAGAAACAGCACCAGCATCGACGTCAGCCGCGCATCCCACACCCACCAGGCGCCCCACATGGGCTTGCCCCATAGCGATCCGGTGATCAGGGCAAGAAAAGTGAAGGCGGCGCCGATCGGCGCGGCGCTCTTGGCCGCCACATCGGCCAGCGGGTGTTTGAAAATCAGCGATACAGCGCTGGCCAGCGCGATATAGGCATAGCAGAAAGTGCCCATCCAGGCGGCGGGCACGTGAATGAACATGATGCGCACCGTCTCGCCCTGCTGGTAGTCGGCCGGCGCGATGAACAGGCTCCAATAGATGCCGACAGCCAGAACACCGAGGGTCAGCACATTGACATAGGGCCCGATAATCCGTGCAAAGCGGACAAACCGGGCCGGGTTGGCGAGATAGTCAAACATGGGGTTCATCTACTCTTTCTTGGCCATTCGCGCAACTCACATATGCGCCATGAGGGCTGTCGGGCCCTTAGCCGATCCAGCCTGAAAGTTCTCTTCGCACTAGCACTTCCAGCATATCAATGCCCTGATCTGAGTCATTCAGACAGGCAAGACAGGTAAAATTCTCGCCGCCATTCTCATGAAAGGTCTCGCCCGCCGCAATGGCGATCTCTTCCAGGGTCTCGACGCAGTCGGCCACAAAGCCGGGTGTCACGACCGCCAGGCTCTTCACCCCCTCGCGGGCCAGCCGGGCAACGGTTGCATCGGTATAGGGGGTCAGCCATTCGGCCCGCCCCACCCGCGACTGATAGGAAAGGTGAAACTTTGCCTCCGGCCAGCCGAGCGCCTTTTGCAGCGCTGCGGCGGTGCGTAGGCAGTGATCGCGATAAGGGTCGCCCTTTTCTACATAGGCGACCGGCAGACCATGGAACGACAGCAGCAGATCGGCCGGCTGCGGGGTGAGCGTCGCCACCTGCGCCCGCACCGAAGCGGCCAGCGCCTCAATATAAGCCGCATCATCGGGGAAGGGCGGCAGGGTGCGGATGGCCGGCTGCGCCCGCATTTTGGCCAGCGCTTCCGCCGCCTTGTCAATGACGGTCGCGGTTGTGGTGGCGCTGTATTGCGGATAAAGCGGCACCAGCAGAATGCGCTCCGCCCCTTCGCGCATCAGCCCCTTGATGCCGGCCTCTAAGGAAGGGCGGCCATAGCGCATGGCCCATTTCACGATCAGATCAGGATGGGTTCTGGCAAAACGCGCCTGCAGCGCATCGGCCTGCGCCCGGGTGATGGTTTTCAGCGGCGATTCATCAAGCTCTTTATTCCAGATCGCCTTATAGGCCTTGGCGCTTTTCGAAGGGCGGAATGTGAGGATGATGCCATTCAGCACCGGCCACCAGATCAGCCGCGGCACCTCCACTACACGCCGATCGGACAGAAACTCCTGCAAATAGCGCCGCACCGACAGAAAATCCGTCGCTTCGGGGGTGCCGAGATTGATCAGCAGGACCCCGACCCCCTTGCCCTTGGCGGATG
>PKTQ01000163.1 GCA_002869085.1 Hyphomicrobiales bacterium
CACTCCCTGAGGGCGGTGGGGAGGGGGAGCGGGGTGGGCAGGATCGGATGAACTTATAATGGGAGCAGGACCGGCAGATAACAGAAAACACACCCGGCCGGTGATTTGCTGACGCAAACCACCTCGCCTGTTAGATCTGCCTAGGAGGCACTCCCGCTCGCCCTCCCGCCGCCCTTTGGCCACACTCCCTGAGGGCGGTGGGGAGGGGGAGCGGGGTGGGCAGGACCGGCAGAACTCATAATGCGAGCGGGGCGGGTAGGATCGGATGAAAACTTAAGCTAGGACCCGCTGCCCCACCCGCCACCCTTGGGTCCATACTCCCTGGGTGGCCGGGTGGGGGAGCGGGCCGGAACCGATTATCACTAAAAATGACACTCCCGGCCGGTGATTTGCTGACGCAAACCACCTCGCCGGTGGTTCAATTATTCCCAAGGGAACAATTGAACCTTAATGCGACATCAGCACCGGGGCGGTCATTTCCTTCAAGATGGTATGGGTGACGCCGCCCAGGGTCATCTCGCGCAGGCGCGAATGGCCATAACCGCCCATGATGAGCAGATTGGCGCCATTCTCGGCGATGGCGTTCAGAATGACCTCGGCAATGTCGATCCCGGCGCTCTGGACCCGGTCGACCCGCACATTAATGCCGTGCCGGGCGATATGGGTGGCGAGATCGGCGCCGGGCTCGGCCCCGTGGGCGCGCGCATGCCGGCCCGCATCCACTACCAGCACCACCACCTCATCCATCCCGGCCAGGATCGGCAGGGCATCATGCACAGCGCGGGTTGATTCGCGCCCGCCATCCCAGGCGATGATCGCCTTGCCGGTAATCGAGTTCTTCATACCGATATAGGGCACCAGATAGATCGGCCGCCCGGAGGAGAACAGCACCTCCTCGGCCATCGAACTTGTCAGGGTGGCGAAATGGCTGTCCGGATCGGCCTGACCCATCACCACCAGATCCGCATGGCGCGCATGGAACGACAAGGTATCGCCGGCGGTCGATTCGTAGCAATTGACGATGCGCGACTCGCTGCTCACCCCTTCCTTGCCGGCCAATTGTTCGAACATTTCGGTCTGGGCCTTGGCGCGGTCGATCGCCGCCTTGCGCTGGATATCGCGCACCTCCACCGGCAATTCCGCGCCGATATAAGCCGGTATGGTCGGCTCGACCGCCAGGGCCAAACCCACCAGATGCGCCTGATGCGCCTCGGCCAGTTTCAGGGCCGTCTCGATCCGGCCGCGGCACGACTCGCTGTCATCGAGATAAACCAGAATATCCTTATAACTCATGATTGCCTCCTTAATGCGATTTGCGCATAGGCCTCTCTATTGATTTTGGCATCAACGCAAATGTTTTCAATATATTCCGCCTGCGACTTATAGTCCCGACGCGGTCCGTTCGATCAGGAAATCGACCACCTCACGCAGCGCCTCCTTATGGTCGGCGCCATTCTCGGTGGCGCTCTGATACACCTCTCTTTGCGCCTCGGCGCTGGTGCCGCGATTGACGATCTCCCGGCTGCGCTTCACTTCGCCCAAGCAGCCCAGGGCCTCGGCGTCCTCGCTGACGATCGAGATCAGTTCCTCCATGAGTTCCGCCACCGGCACCATTTCGGCGCGGCCGAAATCAATCAGCCCCCGGCGCGGTCCATAGCGCTGCGCCCGCCAGCGGTTTTCCTTCATCAGCGATTTGGGATAGAGCCGCCAGCGCTGGTTTTTCTGGCGCAGGCGGAACAGCATCGACATGATCGACTGATAGAGCGCCGCCACGGTCAGCGTGTCCTCCACATCGGTGCACACATCCATCACCCGCGCCTCGATGGTCGGGAACCGGTCCGAGGGGCGGATATCCCACCATAATTTGGTGGCGTCCTCCAGCGCCCCGACCTTGATCAGCTGATCGATCATGCGCCGATATTCGCCGAAACTGTCGAATATATCCGGCAAACCGGTGCGCGGCAGCGCGTCGAACACGGTGAGCCGGTAGGAATTGAGCCCGGTATCCCGCCCCTGCCAATAGGGCGAGGAGGTGGTCAGCGCCAGCATATGCGGCAGAAAGTAAGCCACCTGGTTCATCAGGTCGATGCGCAGATCATGATCCTCAATGCCGATATGCACATGCATGCCGCAGATCAGCAGCCGCTCCACCGCTCCGCCCAGATCATGCGCCAGGGTCTCGTAGCGTTCCTTCTCGGTGTGCTGCTGCTGGGTCCAGCGGGCAAAGGGATGGGTGCTGGCGGCAATCGGCGCCAGGCCGAAGCCTCGCGCCGCCTCGATCACCGCGCGGCGCAGCCGGGTCAGGTCCTCCCGCGCCTCGCCGATGGTCCGGCAAACTTTGGTGCCGATTTCGATCTGGCTTTTCATGAATTCATTGGCCACCTGCTCACCGCAGGTCTCGACGCAGGCCGACATGAAGTCTTCCGGCGGTGATTGCACCAGATCCCGCGTTTGCACATCGACCAGAAGATATTCTTCCTCGATCCCCAGCGTCAGCGCCGGTGCCGGTATATTCATACCCCCTCCCCCCGGATTGCTCCCATTAGATCATGATGGCGGCCCGATTGATTCTTTTTGCTGCCGCCGGTCATGATCGAGCATCGCTCGAGCCCTAGTTCAGCCGCAAATTCCGCCCCCTGTCAATCAATCGCCGTTATCAAGGGGCGAATCAGCTCAAGTGATGCGTATGTTGCAGAAAATGCAACATTTGCAACGTAGCATTTATGCCACAAAGTCACATTTACTCTCACATGCGCTCATAAGCATGATTGCATCAAAAGTATGAGCCGCTGTAAAGTTTAGAAGAGGATTAATTAGAGATATGGTTTGAAATTCGAGATAGGGCTCGAAGTTCAGCACAACCAGTCAGCTATGAAGTATCAGGGCTCGCTCCAATATTTTCAGTCAACTGAGCAGCCGAATGGGGGTTTTCATGACAAAACATATTAAAATCACAACTCTGGTCGGTGCAGGCCTGCTCGGCGCCACCATGCTGGCCACGCCGGCGCTGGCGACCCAGGGCTATTTCCCGCATGCCTTCGGCATCCAGTCCAAGGGCGTGGCCGGGTCGGACGTCGCCTTCGCCCAGAGCGCCATGACCATCGCCATGAACCCGGCCGGGCTCAGCGATGTGAAAGATCAGCTCAATGTCGGCATCTCCCTGTTCAGCCCGAATCGGAAATATTCATCTAGTCACACGGTTACACCCTCCCAGACCAGTAAAAAGACGTTATTCGCCATCCCCAATTTCGGCTATTCACGCAAATTGACCGACAAGGCCACCTTCGGCTTTGCTGTCTATGCCGCCGGCGGTATGAACACCACTTACCAGAACGATATCTTCTCGCCCGGCGCCGGCAAAACTGGCGTCGACCTGATGCAGGTCGGCCTGTCACCGGCCCTGTCCTATAAACTGACCGACATGGTCTCGGTCGGCGTGGCACCGATCTTCTCGATCTCCCGCTTCAAGGCCACCGGCCTGCAGGCTTTCACCGGGTTCAGTTCAAGCCCCAGCCAGGTTACAAATCGGGGTTATGACTGGGCTTATGGCTTTGGCGGCCGGGTCGGCTTCCAGGTCAAGCCCAGCGACATGTTCTCCTTCGGCGCTTATTATCAGAGCCGAATCTACATGACCAAATTCAAGAAATATGCCGGCCTGTTTGCCGAACAGGGTGATTTCGACATCCCGGCCTCCGCCGGTGTTGGCGTGGCCTTCAAGCCCCGTCCGGGCCTGACCCTGACCGGTGCCTACAAGCGGGTCTGGTACAGTAAGGTTAAATCGATCGGTACACCGGGTTCGAACCTTGGTGCTCCATGTCCTGCAGGGCTTGGTTCCGATTGCGGTGCCGGTTTCGGCTGGAAAGACGTGAACATCGCATCCGTCGGTGTGACATATGATGTCAACGACCGTACAACCGTGCGGGCCGGTTATTCCTATAACAACAACCCGATCTCGAGTTCCGAAGTCACCTTCAATATTCTGGCTCCGGCGGTTGTGAAACATCACATTACCGGTGGCCTGAGCTACAAACTTTCCGACAATATGACGTTGGACCTGGCTGGCATGTTTGCTCCGACTGGCAAAGTTTCAGGCTTGCACCAGTTCGTTGGCCCAGGTTCGTTTGTCACCAACAAGATGTGGCAGGCCGAAGCTTCGGGTGGCCTCACCTGGAACTTCTAAACCTCTCCAGAACACTCTTTGCAAAACGCCTCCGGAATTTCCGGGGGCGTTTTTGTTTGCCCTGATCAGCGTGGTCACCAGAATGGGTTCTGCGCTCTGCAGGCTGTGCCCGCTTGTCATGAACCGGGAAGGGACCGGGGCTGATTTGCGCCCGCTGCTTTTGCTTTCACCCACATCGTCATCCCGGACTTGATCCGGGATCCATGTCGCTTAACTGAGCTGGTGAAGTAGGGTCAACGGATAGGAACTGGATTCCAGCTTTCGCTGGAATGACGGTTGAGCATGCGGAACCCAAGCTCACCCTCCCCAATGCCCTTGAGGCAAACTCCCTGAGGACGGTGGGGCGGTAGATGGAGGCAAAAGACAGGACCGCTGCCCCGCCCGACACCCTTGAGTTCATATTCCCTCTCGTGCCCGGGCGGGTGCCGATAATTTCTGAAGCAAGCCCAAGCTCACCCTCCCCACTGCCCTATGGTTACACTCCCTGAGGGTGGTGGGGAGGGGGAGCGGGGCGGGTAGGATCGGACGAACTGATACTGCGAGGAATAGCCGCGAGGCAAAATGAGCGTCTCAGCTCCGGCGCCTTTGGTGAAAATGCAGCGGCCCATAAAGCGCAACGAACAGCGCAAAAGCGCCGATCCACGCAGCGCCCGACACATAGATTTGCAGCAGATAAGCTTCGGTCTGCAACACCGCCAGCAGGCGCGCCAGCACCGCCGCCGTGACCAGCAGATAGATCATCACCGTCCCGCGCCCGGCTTTCAGCGCCCGGCCCGAATGGCCCAGCGTCGCCCTTGTCATCACCGCCAGGGTCATGGTGCCCATCGCCCCGATGGTCATGCCGTGCAGGGCGTCGGTCTGGGACAGCCCATCGGTCAGCACCGACAGGCCCACCAGCCCCAGCCCGACCGGCAGCCAGACATAGGCCGCGTGCAGCACCAGCACCAGCGGATCGGACAGCGCCGCCAGCCCGCGCCAGCGCGACAGGCGCACCCCTTGCGCCGCCGCGGCGGCCAGGGCCAGCACTCCCGTCAGCCGGGAATCCGGCGCCACTGTCCAGGCCAGCACCACGAGGCTGGTCAAGCCGATTGCCGCCTTGTCGGCCAGGCCGAACGGCGCCGGCAGCCTGGCGTCGCCGCGCTTGGCCAACCAGTTGCGGGTAAAGCTCGGTGTGATGCGTCCGCCGATCAGGGTCATCAGCAATATCACCGCGCCGATCCCCAGCCGCCAGCCGCTACCCCCCAGTTCCGCCCCCATCGCTTCGGCATGCATCAGCCCGTTGGCCAGCAGGGACAGGGCGAGCATGCCGGCGATCGGCAGATTGCGCCAATTGCGCCCCAGAAAGATCTCTCTCAGCACCAGGCCCAGAAACACCGCCAGAAACGCAAGATCAACCGCCGCCACCAGATAGGGCGCGCCGCCATTCCAGCTCAGCAGCATCGCCAGCCGTCCGGCCAGCCACGTACTTGCCAGCCAGGCCAGCGGCAGGCCGCGCACCGGCAGGCGCCCGGTCCAGTTGGGAATGGCGGTCAGCAGGAAGCCTGCCTTCACCGCCACCATATATCCGAACAGCATTTCATGCGCATGCCAGGCGCTGGCGCCCATGGATTCGGGCGCGGGCACCCGCCCGTTCAGAATGAGCAGCCACAGGCCGAGCGACACCACCGCCCACACGCCGGCGCCAAAGAAAAACGGCCGGAAACCGCCGCTCAGAAATGCCGGGCCGCTAAAATTCCGCCGCGCCAATATGGAAGCGTTGGGCTCCGGCTCCTGCCGCCCGCCGGTTTTAGGCATGGTCATGATCTCAATCCTTACCGCTTTGCGCCGGAGTTTATCTCACACTCTCCCGGCCGTACCATGACATTTGTCAGATGAAACCCAGATTGACCGGACCGCTCAACCGGCCAGCGCCTCGCGGATTTTGGCGGCATGGGCCTGCAACAGCGCATCGTCCTCCATCACCTGGCCGCCGGCTTTCAGCGGCGTTCCGGCATAGCGCGGCACGATGTGGAAATGGATATGGAACACCATCTGCCCGGCCGCCGCTTCGTTGAATTGCTGGATCATCAGCCCGTCGGCCCCCATCGCCTGCTTCACCACCGGCGCCAGCTTGTGCACCGCCCGCATCAGCTCGCAAAGGTCGTCCGGCGCGATATCGAGCAGATTGACCGCCGGGGTCTTGGGAATCACCAGCGTGTGGCCGGGCGCCCGCGGCATGATGTCGAGAAAGGCGAAATTATGCGCGTCCTCGTAGATTTTATGGCAGGGGATTTCCCCGCGCATGATCTTGGCGAAGATATTGTCGGGATCGTAGCTCATGTCCGCTCTCCCGTGACCTGGAAATTGGCGCCCTCGATCGCCGCCACCAGCGCGGCGCGGTCGATCTGCCCTTCATCGACGGTCACGACGCAGCTCTTGTCGGCAAAACTCGCCTGGGCTTCGCGCACACCCGGCTTTTTCAGCAGAACCTTTTCCAGCCGCCTGGCACAGCCGTCGCAATGCATTCCCGTCACTTCAAAATCTATCTTGCTCATTCTCATGTCCTTGTCACTGAGCCATTTCGAGCCAGAGCGTATACCCGTCACCGGGAAAATCAACCCCGCACCGCCCCGCCCGATTCCGGCGGACTAGGGGCCGCGACAGATTGGCCCCGCCCCGCCGCGGCGCAAGTGTTTTGCTATACAAAGCCCGGTTTATCTGTTAATTCGCCAGCGGTTACAGGTTCAACACATCAATCGATAGGGCTGGGCAATACCGATGAAAATCCTGTTTGTCGCCTCTGAAGTTTACCCCCTGGTCAAGACCGGCGGGCTCGGCGATGTTGCCGGGGCGCTGCCGCCCGCCCTGATGGAACTGGGCGAGGATGTCAGGATCATGATGCCCGCCTATCCGCAGGCGCTGGACGCGGCCCGGAACAAGAAGACCGTGCTTGATCTCGGTGATCCCTTTTCCACCGGGCCCCTCAGCCTGATTTCGGCCCGCATGCCCTCAAGCGAGGCCGAATTGCTGCTGGTCGACAGCCCCAGCCTCTATAGGCGTGACGGCGGCCCTTATCAGCAGGAAAACGGCGATGAATGGCTGGACAATCATATCCGATTTGCCGCCCTGTCCCATGCCGCCGCGGCGCTCAGCGCCTATGGCAGCGTCATCGGCTGGACGCCCGAGCTGTTCCACGCCAATGACTGGCAGACCGGCCTGTTGCCGGCCTATCTGCGCTTTCATCACGGCAATCCGGCCAAATGCCTCTACACCATTCACAATCTGAATTACACCGGCCGCTTCCCGGCGGAAATCCTGCCGCAGGTCAATCTGCCCTGGGAGGCCTATAGCCCGGACGGTCTCGAATTTCATGATGCGGTGTCCTATATGAAATCCGGCCTCTATTATGCCGATCATATCACCACGGTCAGCCGCACCTACGCCCAGGAGATTCAGACCCCCTTTGCCGGCAACGGCTTCGAGGGCCTGCTGCTCGACCGCTCGTCTTCCCTGACCGGCATCGTCAACGGGGTCGATTATCAGGTCTGGAACCCGGCTCATGACCCGCATATCGCGGCCAAATACCAGCCCGGACGCATGGGCGGCAAGCAGGCGTGCAAAACCGCCCTGCAACAGGAACTCGGCCTGCCGGAGGACCCCAAGGCCCCGTTATTTGGCATGGTTTCACGCCTCACCGAGCAAAAGGGCATCGATCTCATCCTCGACACCCTGCCCACATTGGAGCGCCTCGGCGGCCAATTGGTGATTCTGGGAACCGGCGAGGATTATTGGGAGCAATTGCTGCTCGACCGGGCCGCCGCCAGCCCGAACATCGCGGTGAAGATCGCCTATCAGGAATCCCTGTCCCATCGCATCATCGCCGGCTGCGACATGTTCATGATGCCCTCACGCTTCGAGCCTTGCGGCCTGACCCAGCTCTATGCCCTCAAATACGGCACCCCGCCTGTGGTGCACCGCACCGGCGGCCTTGCCGACACGGTGCGCGGCGCCGGCGCCGGGCCGGACCAGACCGGCTTTGTGTTCGACGATGCGGTGCCCGAATTGCTGGCCGCCGCCCTTGAAGAAGCCGTAGACGCCTTTAATCACAGGAATAAGTGGGACAATATTGTCACAAACGGCATGCAAGACGACTATTCCTGGGAGAATTCGGCAAAAACCTACCAAACCCTTTATCGCTCCTTGTAACATCGCCCGGTTTGTTGGCCTTAAATAAGAATGACGCTTCAACATGATGAACAAATCGCTCACCACTCTGGCCGGTGTAAACAGCCAGGATAATTTCCTGCTCAAATATGACGATCTGGATTCCATAAAAGGGCTGCTGATCACCTATATGGTGCATGCGGTCGGCAAGGACCCGGCCTATGCCACCAGGCATGACTGGTTTTATGCCCTGAGCTTCATGCTGCGCGGCATTCTGAGCGAGCGTTACATCAACACCGCCCGCAGCGAATTCGCCAATGACACCAGGCGGGTCTACTATCTGTCGATGGAATATCTGCTCGGCCGCAGCCTGTCGAAGAACCTGCTCGATCTCGGCATTTTCGACATTGCCCGCAAGGCCCTGTCCGATCTCGGCCAGGATCTCGACCAGCTCGGCAAGCTGGAGCACGACCCGGCTTTGGGCAATGGCGGCCTCGGGCGTCTTGCCGCCTGCTTCCTGGAATCCATGGTCACCCATGGCTATCCCGGCTATGGCTATGGTCTGCGTTACGATTTTGGCCTGTTCAAGCAGTCGATTGAAGACGGCGAGCAGGTCGAGCATCCCGACAACTGGCTGCGTTTCGGCAATCCCTGGGAATTCAAGCGCCCCGATGTCACCTATGAGGTGAAATTCGGCGGCCGCTGCCAGAGCGTCACCGACGCCTTGGGCCGGCGCAAGTGCCAGTGGATCGGCCCGGACAAGGTGATCGCCATGGCCTATGACGTGCCGGTCTCCGGCTTCGGCACCGGCAATGTCACCAATCTGCGCCTGTGGACCGCCCGGGCCACCGGCGATTTCGACCTGAAAACCTTCAATCAGGGCGACTATATCAAATCGGTCGAGGACAAGACCTCCTCCGAGACCCTGTCAAAAATTCTCTACCCGGACGATTCCACCCTGTCCGGGCAGGAACTGCGCCTGAAGCAGGAATATTTCTTCGTCAGCTCGTCGATCCAGGACATCCTCGCCCGCCATCTGCGCGTGCACAAGAATTTCGATCATCTGGCCGACAAGGTGGCCATCCAGCTCAACGACACCCATCCCGCCCTCGGCATTGCCGAGCTGATGCGCATTCTGGTCGATGAGCACGACTATGACTGGGACCGCGCCTGGGACATCACCAGGCACACCTTCTCATTCACCAATCATACCCTGCTGCCCGAGGCGCTGGAGCGCTGGCCGGTGGCCATGCTGCGCCATGTCCTGCCGGTGCATCTGGAAATCATCTACCGGATCAATGCCCAGTTCCTGAAACAGGTCCAGAAGACCTGGCCGGGCGATGCCGGCAAGATGCGGGTGCTGTCCCTGGTCGATGATTTCGAGCAGAGCATCCGCATGGCCCATCTGGCGATTGTCGGCAGTCACAAGGTCAATGGCGTCGCCAAGCTGCACACCGAATTGCTGCGGGCCAATATGTTCCCGGAATTCGACGAGATGTATCCGGGCAAATTCGTCAATGTCACCAATGGCGTCACCCCGCGCCGCTGGATATTGCAGGCCAATCCGGGCCTGTCGGCGCTGATCACCGAAAAGATCGGCGATGGATGGGTGCGGGATCTGTCGCAACTGATCCGCCTCGAATCCCTGGCCGATGACAGCGCCTTCCAGACCCGCATCCGCGAGGTCAAATATGCCAACAAGCAACGCCTGTGCGGGCTGTTGCAGCGCCATGTCGGGCTCGAGGTCAGCCCGGATTTCATGTTCGACACCCAGGTCAAGCGCATCCATGAATATAAGCGCCAGCTCCTGAACGTGCTGCATATCATCGCCCGCTATAACAGCATCCGCGACGGGCACCTGCCGCGCACCCCCCGCGTTGCGATTTTTGCCGGCAAGGCCGCCCCCAGCTATTTCACCGCCAAGCTGATCATCCGGCTGATCAACGATGTCGCCGAAATGATCAATAACGACCCCCTGGCCCGCGATCATCTGAAAGTGGCTTTCGTGCCCGATTACAATGTCGCCAAGGCCGAAATCATCATTCCCGGCAGTGATCTGTCCGAGCAAATCTCCACCGCCGGCATGGAGGCTTCCGGCACCGGCAATATGAAATTCGCCCTTAACGGCGCCCTGACCATCGGCACCCTCGACGGCGCCAATATCGAAATCGGCGCCGCCGCCGGCGAGGAGAATATCTTCATCTTCGGGCTGAACGCCGACGAGGTCGCCGACCTCAAGCGCAACGGCTACAGCCCGTGGGAGGCCTATCACAAATATCCGGAGCTGAAACGGGCTATCGATATGATCGGCGAGGGCTTTTTCTCGCCCAAGGAGCCCGACCGCTATCGCGGCCTCTATCATGACCTGCTCGACCATGGGGACAATTACATGCTGCTGGCCGATTTCCATTCCTATATGGATCGCCAGAACGATGTCGACCATGCCTATCAGG
>PKTQ01000011.1 GCA_002869085.1 Hyphomicrobiales bacterium
CATTGTCATGGCTCAGGCCTCCAGATTCTTGCCGATAATCCTCATCAGGAAGATCGCACCGATATTGGCCAGGATGACCGCGACGATGCCACCGGCCGAACCGCCGCCCACATCGAATTGCAGAAGCGACTGCACATAGACCAGATAGGTGATATTGGTCGAGGCATATCCGGGGCCGCCATTGGTGGTGACCAGGATTTCCGCGAATACCGACAGCAGGAAGATGGTCTGGATCAGAACGACCACCGTTACCGCCCGCGCCAGATGCGGCAGCACGATATAGATGAAGCGGCTGATCTTGCGCGCGCCGTCCATTTTGGCCGCTTCCAGTTGTTCCTGATCCAGCGACTGCATCGCGGTCAGCAGGATCAGCGTGGCGAAGGGCAGCCATTGCCAGGCGACGATCAGGATGATCGAAAACAAGGGCGCATGGGCCAGGAAGTCAAACGGCTGCAGCCCCATGGCCTTGGCGGCATGGGCGAACAATCCGTTGACCGGGTTCATGAACATGTTCTTCCACACCAGGGCCGAAACCGTCGGCATGACGAAGAACGGGGCGATCACCAGAATGCGGACGATACCCTGTCCCCACATCGGCTGGTCGAGCAGGATGGCAAGGCCGATGCCGCCGACAATGGTGATGATAAGAACGCCGCCAACCAGCAGCAATGTGTTGCCGAGCGCGGCGAAGAATGCAGGATCAGTGAGAAAGAACTCGTAATTGGTCAGGCCGATCCATTTTTCCAGGCCTGGAGTGAGCAGGTTGTAATTGAGGAACGAGAAGTAGACCGTCATGGACAGCGGCACGATCATCCAGCCAAGCAACAGGATAACGGCTGGTGAAATCATGAAACGCGCTGCGATACGGGAATGATCAGTAGCCATGGCTAGGACCCCCATTAGCAGAGTGCGAGATGAAAATGGGGGCCGGCATTTTCCGGGACCGGCCCCCTCCGGGAGGTAGACGATTGCCTACTTGGGATAACCCGCTTTTTTCATCGTGCGCTCGCTGAGGACCTGAGCGTTTTTCAGCGCCTGATCCGCGCTGATATTTCCGGCCAGCGCCGCGGCGAACTGCTGTCCGACGGCGGTGGCGAGGCCCTGGAATTCAGGGATGGCGACGAACTGCACGCCGACATAAGGCACCGGGTCGACGGTCGGATTGTTGGGATCCGCCGATTGGATGCTGTCCAGGGTCATTTTGGCGAAGGGCACCTTGGCATATTCGGGATTGGCATAGAGCGAGGCGCGGGTTCCGGGCGGAACATTGGCCCAGCCTTCCTTGGCGGCGACCAGCGCCAGATAATCCTTGGAGGTTGCCCAGGCGATGAATTTCTTCGCGCTTTCGATCTTCTTCGAGCCGGCGGGAATGGCCAGGCTCCAGGCCCACAGCCAGTTACCGCGTTTGCCAAGTCCGTTATCGGGCGCCAGGGCGAAACCGACCTTGTCGGCCACCTTGCTGTCCTTGGGGTTGGTCACGAAGGAGGCGGCGACGGTGGCATCGATCCACATGCCGCATTTGCCGGACTGGAACAGAGCCAGATTTTCGTTAAAGCCGTTGGAAGAGGCTCCGGGAGGTCCGGATTTCTTCATCAGGTCGAGATAGAAGGTCAGGGTCTGTTTCCAGGGTTTGCTGTTGAACTGGGGTTTCCAGTCCATGTCGAACCATTTGGCGCCGAAGGAATTGGCGGTGGCGGTCAGGAAGGCCATGTTCTCGCCCCAGCCGGCCTTGCCGCGCAGGCAAACCCCGTAGATTTCATTCTTCTTGTCGGTCATTGCCTCGGCGGCTTTGGCGATGAAGGGCCAAGTCGGCGCCGCCGGCATTTTCAGCCCGGCTTTTTCCATCAGATCCTTGCGATACATGACCATCGAGCTCTCGCCATAGAACGGCGCGGCATAGAGCTTGCCGTCAATGGTGAGGCCGCCGCGGATCGCCGGCAGCAGATCGTTGATATCATAGGAGGCCGGCAGGTCGTTCAGCGACACCAGCCAGTTCTGCTTGCCCCAGATCGGCACTTCATAGGTGCCGATGGTCATCACGTCATATTGGCCACCCTTGGTGGCGATGTCGGTGGTGACGCGCTGGCGCAGGACATTCTCCTCCAGGGTCACCCATTCCAGCTCGATGCCGGGGTTTTTGGCGGTGAAGTCGTCCGTCAGCTTCTGCATCCGGATCATGTCACCATTATTGACCGTGGCGATGGTAAGTTTTTCGGCGCTCGCGCCCGAAATGCAGAGCGACAGGGCTGTCACTCCCAACAACACTTGAGTCAGTTTCCTCATGATTTCCTCCCATTGGTATCAAGTGAGTAAAAGCTTACTTAATGAGCAATTATTCGTTAACTATGACGCAAATGTCAACATATTTTTGCCGAATGTGGCTAAAAAACGCACAATTGATCATTAACCGGGCAAATACCCAGGCTTACGACCAAGCGATAACAGGTTTTGAGATCAGAGAATCAGCGCAGCAGGGCTTCTGCCGTCCATTCATCGGTGATGAGGCCGGTGACCCACCGGCCGGCAAGCGCTGCGCTGATGGCCCTGAGTTTGTCGGGGCCGCGTGCCACGCCGATGATCGGGCGATTGGCCGGCTGGGGCAGGGTCACGCTGGTGATCCGGTCATTGGTTTCACCGGAAATAAGCTCGCCCTTGTCATTAAAGGCTCTGCCGAGGATCTCGCCGGCGCCCCCGGCGGCCTGAAGCGATTTCAGCTCCTTCCAGGTGATGAAACCGTCGGTCAGAAGCGGGGGGGTATCGTTCAGCTCACCAATGCCGATAAAGGCGATGTCGGCCGATTGCGCGAGGTCGATATTGCGGCGAATGGGAATCTGGGCGCAAATGATATCCCGCTCGGCGATGGAGGAGGCGATCACCGGAACCGCCAAGGGGTGGCGGGGGGCATGGATGGTGTCACTGATCACCGTGATCGGGTCATTGATATTGGCTGAACCGTCGGGCGCCAGGCTGCCGATCAGGGAGACGACCCTGTGCTGCGGACAATACATTTTCGGCACCTGATCGACGGCGCCGCGCACCTCGCGTCCCGTGCCCAGAGCCATGACGATGGGGGTGTCCGACTTGAAATATTTTTCCATTTCCGCCGCCGCCACTTCGGCGATGCCGAGGGCCGGATCGTCTGAACTGGGATCTGTGAGGGTGACCTCGCAATAATCGAGCCCGTATCTGTCCTTGATCCGCAGGGCCAGTTCCATGCAGCGGGCGATCGGATGGTCGAGCTTGAACTTGACCAGTTTTTCGCGTGTCGCCAGGGCCACCAGGCGCTGGGCCGATTGGCGCGAAATGTCCATTTTTTTGGCGATTTCGTCCTGACTGTTGCCGGCGATGAAATAGAGCCATCCGGCGCGCGCGGCATCGTCGAGGCGGCTTCGGTCGTTATCGGTGTTTCTGGCCATGGATATATTCGGCGGGGTTGGGGTGACAATCACCTATAATAAGCAAATGCTCAGTGAGTAAGCAATTGCTTAATGCAGGGGGCGGGTCGATTTGTCTAGGTTTCGAAAGGCGATCCGGGGATGCATGGGTCGAACATCCGCGCCGACGTGCCGGCCAGCGCCGGCAGGGGGTCGGTGATCACATGGGTGGGAATGGCCTCCAGATGCTCCTGAAACCGGCCCTTGTCGGTAAAGCGCCGGCGGAACGGGGACTGAGGCAGGATTTGGGTCAGCCGGGGCACAATGCCGCCGCCGATATAGACCCGGTCCGCCCCCATGGCCAGGCACAAATCGCCGGCGAAGGCGCCCAGCAGGCCGAGGAAGCAATCGATGGTGCCCGCATGCTCGGATTTGGGATCGGCAAGGGCGCCGGCGGTGATCTCGGGGGCGGGGACCGCCGCGCGTGGCTGCCCGGCGATATCGCCCAGCGCCTGGTGCAGCAACTCCAGCCCGTGCCCGCACATAAGCCGCTCGGCCGAGACCCGTTCATAGTGCAGGCGGAACCAGTTCAGCAGCTCGCTTTCCGCCTCATCGCGCGGCGCGAAGCCCACATGCCCGCCTTCGCTGCGCACCGCCACGCGCAGTCCGCCTTGCTCGATCAGCGCCGACACGCCGAGCCCGGTGCCGGGGCCCACCACCAGCCGCGCCCGCCGCGCCTCGCCGCGCGGTGTCGCCGCCGGGCCGACCGCGAGCAGCTGGTCTTCGCCGAGCCAGGGCAGGGCCCAGGCCAGGGCGGTGAAGTCATTGACGACCTCGCAGGCCTCCATCCCGAAAAGGGATGCGATGCGATTGCCGTCCACCCCCCAGGCGCCATTGGTGAGCCGGGCGCGGTTATCGGCCACCGGTCCGGCAATGGCCAGGCAGCCATGGCGCGGCATGGGCTCGCCGCTGTCGCTGAGATAGGCGCGGATCAGGCTCTCGAAATCGTTGAAATCCCGGCCCGCATAGACACGGATCGACCGCACCGGCCGGCCGAGGCCCTCGGCTATGCCGAGCCTGGCATTGGTGCCGCCAATATCCGCCACGAGCCCGCTTTTGACCGTCATCACCAGGCCTCCCGCGCCGGTTTAAGCGCCCGGCACCCGGCGCACCGCGCCTTCCGAGGCCGATGTGGTGAAGGCGGCGAACACCCTGAGCGCCGACGAGACCTTGCGCTCGCGGGTTTCGGTCGGTGTCCAGGCCTTATCCCCCCGGGCCTCCATCGAGGCGCGGCGCGATTTCAGCACATTGTCGCCCACATCGAGATGGATGCGGCGCTCGGGGATTGAGATTTCGATCTTATCGCCGTCCTCGATCAGCCCGATGGCGCCGCCCAGCGCTGCTTCGGGGGAGATATGGCCGAGGCTGAGGCCAGACGAGCCGCCCGAAAAGCGCCCGTCAGTGATCAGCGCGCAGGACTTGCCGAGCCCCACCGCTTTCAGATAGGCGGTCGGATAGAGCATTTCCTGCATGCCGGGGCCGCCCTTCGGCCCTTCATAGCGCACCACAACCACATCGCCGGCCTTCACCTCGCCGCCGAGAATGCCCTTCACGGCGCTGTCCTGGCTCTCGAAGATGCGGGCATTGCCGTTGAAGGTCAGGCATTCCTCCGGCACGCCGGCGGTTTTGACGATGCAGCCATCCTCGGCGATATTGCCATAGAGCACGGCGAGGCCGCCATCGCGCGAATAGGCGTTTTCGCCCGAGCGCACACAGCCCGTTTTCTGGTCGCGGTCGAGGTCCTGCCACAGGTTTTGGGTCGAGAAGGCCTCTGTGGTGCGCACCCCGCCCGGCGCCGCGCGATAGAAGGTCTCGACCTCCTCGGACGGGCCGCGCATGATGTCCCATTTTTCCAGCGCCTCGGTGAAGCTGGCCGAATGCACGGTCGGGCGGTCATTGTGAATCAGCCCCAGCCGGTCCAGCTCGCCCATGATGCGCATGATGCCGCCGGCCCGGTGCACGTCCTCCATGTGATATTCCGCGGTCGAGGGCGCCAATTTCGAAAGATGCGGCACCTTGCGGCTCAGCCGGTCGATATCCTTCATGGTGAAATTGACCTCGCCCTCGCGGGCAATCGCCAGCAGATGCAGAATGGTATTGGTGGAGCCGCCCATGGCGATGTCGAGGCTCATGGCGTTTTCAAAGCTCTCGAAAGTGGCGATGCCGCGCGGAGTGGCGGAAATGTCGTCATTCTCGTAATAGCGCCGGGCCAGATCGACGATCTGCCGGCCGGCCCGCTTGAACAGATCCTCCCGGAAGCCGTGGGTGGCGAGCAGCGAGCCATTGCCGGGCAGGGCGAACCCTAAGGCTTCGGCCAGGCAGTTCATGGAATTGGCGGTGAACATGCCCGAGCACGAGCCACAGGTCGGGCAGGCCGAGCGCTCGGTCTTTTCGCTGTCCTCGTCCGAGACATCCGGGCTGACCGCCTTGATCATCGCGTCGATCAGATCGACCTTGGTCTCGGTGCCGTCCAGAATGACCTTGCCGGCCTCCATCGGCCCACCGGAGACGAAAATGGCCGGGATATTCAGGCGCATCGCCGCCATCAGCATGCCCGGAGTGATCTTGTCGCAATTGGAAATGCACACCAGCGCATCGGCGGTGTGGGCATTGCACATATATTCGACACTGTCGGCGATGATCTCGCGGCTCGGCAGCGAATAGAGCATGCCGTCATGGCCCATGGCGATGCCGTCATCGATGGCGATGGTGTTGAATTCCTTGGCCACGCCGCCGGCGGCCTCGATTTCTTTCGCCACCAACTGGCCCATATCCTTCAGATGCACATGGCCGGGCACGAATTGGGTGAAGCTGTTGGCCACGGCGATGATCGGCTTGCCAAACTGCTCTTCGGTCATGCCGGTGGCGCGCCACAGGGCGCGGGCGCCGGCCATGTTGCGGCCATGGGTCGAGGTGCGGGAACGATATTCAGGCATGAACAGCCTCCAGATGATGCGGTGTTTGCTTCGGTTTAGCCGATGAATTTACTCAAGGCCAGAATTTTGCGGGAAACCTGCCGCCGGAACCGGCCATCATTGAGAAAGCCCGCTCACCCGCCCACCGCCTTTTGGTCATACTCCCTGAGGGCATGAGGAAATAATAAAATCCTCTGAGGCCCGCGCCACCTCCCAACACCCTCACGTCATAATACTGGGGTGGCCCAAGAGGGGGCGCGGGACTGGGAAGTAACTCAATAAAATTCGCTCACCCGCTCAGGTCCGAATCCCCGGAGCTGAGCGGCAAGCCCGACCGGGCGTCGGCCGGTCAGGCCGCCCCGCCGGAGCCTTGCCCCCGGGACGTGTTCCGGGGGCATTGGCGCGAGGCAAATAAAGCGAGCGGGGAGGGTAGGATCGGCAGACTTATAAAACTCAATAACTCTGCTGGTTCTTCGATTTGAACTGGCGCGCCCGCATCATCTTGCGGCTGCGGCCCCAATCCTTGGCCGAAAGTGCGCCCGCTGTGGCCGATGCCGCCGCCCCGAGCTGTTCCAGCATCGGCGCGCTATATTCCCGCGCCTTGCGTTTCAGATAGGCGGCGTTTTCCTGCAACAGGCGCCGGGCGCCTTTCGTGTCGCCCTTGTCGCGCAGCAGCACCGCCTGTTCGCTCCTGGCGGTGGCGATCTGGGTGGCGACGGCGGCCATCACCCTGGCATTGGTGCTGGCCTTGACCTCGGCGGCCGAATGGCTGAACCGGGCTTCTATCTGGTCGTTCAGGCGCTCGCGCGTTTTGCTGCGCATATTGGTATAGCTGATTTCAACCTCCGCCAGCCGGGCGCTGCCGGCGCTCTGGCCGCCCAAGGCCTCGATCTCAAGCAGGGCGTATTTCTGTTGCCCGCCATAGACCTGGTTGAGGCGCATTTTCACCTCGCGGCCCCTGAGCTGCGCTTCGCGGCCCAGCACCCGCAGCGGCTTGAAGCCCGGCGCGCAACGGATCAGGATTTCCACATCCTGCGCCGCCACCGACATCACATCGCCGAATTCCTTGTTGAAGATCTTCACCAGATCCTCCGGCTTTTCCACAAAGGCATGATTGCCGTCGCTGGAACCGGCCAGCCGGGTCATCAGATCCTCATTATAACCGAGACCCAGCCCGATGGTGGTGATCGACACCCCATCGCCGCCGGCCTTGCGGCCAAGCTCGGCCAGTTCCGCCGGGGTGCTGGGGCCGACATTGGCCAGCCCGTCGGACAAGAGGATCACCCGGTTGACCCGCGAGGGCGAAAGGAATTTGTCCACCTCGCCCAGTCCGCGTTTCACACCGGCATGGAGCGCCGTCTTGCCGTCGGCGGTCATGTCCGAAATCCTGGCGCGCACCTTGGCGCGATCGCGCATCCAATTGGCCGGCACCAGGGTCGAAGCGCGGTGGTTATAAACCACCACCGAGGCGACGTCGTTGCGGTCCATATGGTTGATCGCCATGATCGCCGCTTCCTTGGCCTGCTCCATTTTCTTGCCCTGCATAGAGCCTGAGCGGTCGAGCACCAGGGCGATATTGACCGGGCTGCGTTCGCGGCGGATTTTGGTGATCAGCCCTTCGAGCGAAACACGCAGATAAATCCGCTGCGCCTTGCCGGCCCGCAGCACATCCTGGCCGAGCTTTGTTTCCAGCCTTATATCGGCGGAGGACACGTCGCCGCCGGCCATGGCCGGGCCCGCCATCGCCATCAGGGTGGCGGTCAAGGCCGCGAGGAGCGGCCGGTGCAGGGAAAATATGGGGGGGAATGGAGTTGTCATAACGCGAATTCCTTTTCGAATCTGTCAAACCGCCCCCTGATCTTTGCGACTCTAAACCGCCTATGCGGCAAAAATGCGCCGCCGGGTCCGGCCGGGTCGCATCGCAGACATTACCGGTTGCCGGCCCGTTTTGGTTTGACCATATTCCCGCCATGTCTTTACTATTGAATGGCGATGATGAAGGGGGCGTTCTCGATGTCGCGGCTGAGCTATCTGGTCGTTCTGGTGCTGCTGGTGCTGCCGGGCTGTTCCACCCTGCATGGCTCGCTGGGGGCGCTGACCTACCCGCATCTGGCCGGGGCCAGCACCGAGACCGTGCTGGTGGCCTCCAGCCGCCGCAAATCCGATCAGCCATCCGAGTTTTTCTCAAAGGGGCGCTCGGCCCATCTCAATTTCGCCGAGGTCATTGTCTCGATCCCGCCGGCGCATGTCCCGGGGCAGATCGAGAAAGCCTCCGAACATCATGATCCGAAGCGCCATTTCACCACCGCCGGACGGCGCTATATCGCCGGTCGCAATCACTTCCTCGCCCGTCTCAATCAGACCATCATCGCCAATTCCCGCCGCAGCCGCGAGGTGTTCGTCTTCGTGCACGGCTTCAACAGCACCTTTGCCGAAGGCTTGTTCCGGGCCGCCCAGATCCGCCATGATTTCGACCTGCCCGCCGCCGCCACCGTGCATTATTCCTGGCCTTCCGCCGGCCGGCCAGGGCTTTATGCCTATGACCGCGACAGCGCCAATTTCGCCCGTGACGGGCTGGTGGACCTGTTCGAGCTGCTGGCCCGCAGCCGCGCCAGCAAGGTGTTCCTGGTCGGCCATTCCATGGGCGGGCTGGTAACCATGGAGGCGCTGCGCCAGGCGCGGCTGACCGGCCGGACGCGGATATATCGCAAATTGTCCACCGTGGCGCTGGCTTCGCCCGATATCGATGTGGATGTGTTCCGCAAGCAAATGCAGACGCTGCCGGCCAAGCGGCCCCATATGGTGGTGCTGGTATCCAAGGACGACCGGGCTTTGCGGGTTTCCGGCATATTGCGCGGCGGCCATCCGCGCATCGGCCAGGGCAAAAATGTATCGCTACTGACCGAGCTCGGCATCACCGTGGTCGATCTGTCCTCGCTGGGTGACGGCGATAAGCTCAGCCACAGCAAGTTTTCCTCCTCGCCGTCCTTTATCGAAATGATCCGCCGCCGCCGGATCACCGACCGCACCATCCGCTCGGCCGACCGGCGCGGCCGCAAACCCACGGACGGTGTCGCGGTCGGCGATGTGATCCTGCATCTGCCGCGATAGTGGATAAGTGGGGCGAGGGACCTATCCCTCGCGCTGGCTGTCCCGCACCTGGGCGGTGATCCAGTCCATGAACACCCGCACCCGGGCACGGCCGGCCCCGGCCTCGGTGGTCACCAGATAATAGGCATAGTCGCTGGGCCGCGAGATATTGAGCGGGCGCACCAGCCGCCCGGTTTCCAGATGGTCGTGCACCAGCGACATGCGCCCCAGCGCCACCCCCTGGCCGCGCACCGCCGCCTGGGTCAGCAGGATCGAATCGCTGAACTCGATGCCGCCCTCCGGCAGGGTCTGGTTCAGCCCGGCATCGCGCAGCCAGCGCGCCCAGGTCATGGTCGGTTCGTCCTCGCCCACATCGATGTCGTGCAGCAGGGTGTGGTGCTGCAGATCCTGAAAGCGCCTGAGTGGCTGCTGGTTCAGCACCGCCGGGGCGCAGACCGGGAAGATGGTGTCGCCCATCAGATAGCGGGCGTTGAAGCCGGGATAATTGCCCTTGCCGTATGTGATGCGGACATCCACCTCGCCCTGTTTCAGATCGGGCGGCATCAATGAGGCCAATATCCGAATCCGGATGTCAGGGAATGTCTGGGTGAAGCTGCCGAGGCGCGGCACCAGCCACAATGTGGCGAAGGACGGCACCACATTGATGGTCAGCCGTCCGGCCAGTTCCTCGCCGCTCAGGCGGCCGGCGGCGCGGGCGAAATGGGCCAGACCGCGCGAAATCTCCGGCAGCAATTCCTGGCCGGCATTGGTCAGCTTCAGCCCCCGTGGCAGGCGGAGGAACAATTGGGTCTGCAAATGCGCCTCAAGGGTTTTGACCTGATGGCTGATGGCGGCGGGGGTGACGTTAAGTTCTTCCGCCGCATTGGTAAAGCCGCCGAGCCGGGCGGCGGCCTCGAAAGCCCTGAGGGCATTGAGCGGTGGCAGGCGCATGGGCTGAATCCGGTTTTTAAGGCCTAGAATAATTAACCCAATACTATAAAAAAATTGGTTTGTAAAACAGATAAATTAAGTCAATACTCCAGATAACGATACGTCCCCCCCTGTTCGAGGAGAATTCAAAATGGCTCATATCTACTCCGACGACCGCCAGCTTCATTCCGTCACCCAGACCCGGCCCCGCCATCTGTTCGAGGCCCTCGGCCGCGCCGCTTCAAACGCTGTCGAGACCATGTGGGTCTGGCATGACCGCGCCCGCCAGCGCCGGCAATTGGCGGCTCTGACCATGGCCCAGCTCGACGATATCGGTCTCAGCCCCTCCGCTGCCGATTTTGAGGCCGACAAGCCTTTCTGGCGCGCCTGAA
>PKTQ01000373.1 GCA_002869085.1 Hyphomicrobiales bacterium
CTTCAGCCATGATATTGTTTTTTAAATATATTTTCCTATCGCTTGCAAAACGGCACGCCTGATTTCAGCTATGATGGGTAAGATAATTTCAAAACTCGCCGGGATTTTTCAATTTAATTCGCGATCTCCGACTGTCCAATCTTGCCACCATGGACAGCGACGGATATGATTTCTGACATTATTTCATTTTATGCTCATGTGAAATTCAGCTCCTAACGGTGGAATCGGCAAGATGCGCCTGACAAGTTTTACCAATTATGCCTTACGCGTTTTAATGTATGCCTCGATCAAGGGCGATACGCTCAGTTCGGTTCATGAAATCGCTGAAAGCTACGGCATATCCCGGGCGCATCTGGTCAAATGCGTGCATCTGCTCGGCCGCTGGGGCTATCTGGAAAGCTTTCGCGGACGCAATGGCGGCTTCCGGCTGGCGCTGGCGCCGGATCAGATCACGGTCGGCGAGATTGTCCGCCACACGGAGGAAACGCTCGATCTGGTGGAGTGCTTCAATCCGGACACCAATAACTGCCCGCTGATCGATATCTGCAAGCTGAAGCGGGCGTTCCAGAAAGGGCTGGCGGCGTTTCTGGAAGTGCTGGATTCGGTGTCGGTGGCCGATCTGGTGGCCGACAAGCATGGGCTGAGCAGCACGCTGGGCATCGAAACCCACAAAGCGGTTTCAAAACAGCACTAAACAACAGCACTAGAATCCAGGCCTGGCCGACAGGGGGAATCAGCCCTGGGTGCGGCCCTTTTTGAGCACCTTGAAAAACAGCGGCGCGACCAGGCTCAGCAGGGTTATGATCCACAGGCCGATGGAAATGGGCGATTCGAAAAAGGTGGAAAAGTCGCCATAGCTATAGGTCAGGGCCCGCCTGAAATTCACTTCGATGAGACCGCCCAGCACCAGGCCGAGGATGAGCGGCGCAAGCGGGAAGCCGGTCTTGCGCATGATGAAGCCGATCACGCCGAAGATCAGCATCAGGAGCAGATCGAACTCGCTGCCATTCAGCACATAGACCCCGACAATGCTCAAAATGGCGATCAGCGGCATCAGCACCCAGCGCGGAATGAGCAGAATCTTGGCCAGCAATTTGACCATGGGCAGATTGAGGATGATCAGCACCAGATTGCCGATGAACATCGAGGCGGCCACCCCCCAGAACATGTCGGGCTGATCGGTGAGCATGGTGGGCCCCGGGGTCACGCCTAAGGTAATCAGGGCGGCGAGCATGACCGCGGTGGTTTCGCTGCCGGGTACGCCGAGCACAAGCAGGGGGATGAACGAGCCCACCGCCGAGGAATTGTTGGCCGATTCGGGCGCGGCCACCCCGCGCAGATCCCCCTTGCCGAACTTGCCGCTCGCGCCGGCCATCTTCTTCTCGGTGCTGTAAGCCAGAAAGCTGGCAATGGTGGCGCCGGCGCCGGGCAGCACCCCGACCAGAAAGCCGGTGATGCAACTGCGCAGGATGCCGGCGAAGGATTCCTTCAGCTCCTTGAAGCTCATCATCACCTTGTTCAGCGGCGCGATCTTCTGGACGGTATCGGAGCTTAGCTCCGACAGATAAAGAAACAGCTCCCCGATCGCGAACACCCCGATCACCACGACGATGAAGTCGATGCCGTCGCCAAGTTCCTCGACGCCGAAGGTAAAGCGACGCATGCCGCCAAAGCTCAGCTCATCGATGCCGATGGTGGCGATGGCAAGACCGAGAATGGCGGAAAACAGCGCCTTGATGAAACTGCCATGGGAAAAGCTGGTGAGGGCGGTGAAGGCGCAGACCATCAGCACGAAATACTCGGCCGGGCCGAAATCAATCGCCAGTTTGGACAGATATGGGGCGAAGAGAATCAGCAGGAATATCGACAGCACCCCGCCGGAAAAGGAGGCAATGGCGCTCATGGCGAGGGCGGGCCCAGCCCGGCCCTGCCGGGCAAGCGGATGTCCGTCGATACAGGTGACCGCCGCCGAGGACGTACCGGGGACATTGAGCAGGATACTGGAAATGGAATTGCCGTATTGCGAGCCGTAAAAAATGCCCGCGAAGAAGATCAGCGCCGAGGAGGGGGTAAGCTCGAACTGCAGCACGATCGGGAACAATATGGCGATGGCGTTGATCGGCCCGATGCCCGGGAGCATGCCGATCACAGTGCCCAGAAACGCGCCGGTGAACACCAGAAAAATATTCTGGGTGCTTAACGCGATGGAAAAGCCATGCAGCAATTGATCAAACATGATACCCCGATTTTCCCATTTTACCGGCGCGCCATCGCAGCGCCCGCATCCCCCGCCTCAGGCTTTCACCGCATACCCCCAACGCATCAGGGATCACAGAAAGCCCAGAATGCCCGCCGGCAGGTTCAAGCCGAGCATCCGGTCGAACACCACATAGAAGCTGACGACGATGATGAGCGATGTGGGGGCGATCCATTTCAGATCGGCTTCGAACACCCACATGCAAATCGCCATCAGCAGACCGGCCGAGATGATGAATCCCACTTTCTGCAGCACGAGGCTGTAGAGCAGGATGGCGATGAAGGTGATGGCGATCCTCTGGAAGTTCTTCCAATTGGGCCAGGTGGTCGCCTGCGCCGAGGGCCAGATCATCAGGCCGACGGACAGCAGGATCATCAGCACCGACAGCACGAAAGGATAGAATTTTTCATTCACCGGATTGAAATCGGCATCCAGCGACAGGGCGGACACACAATAGACGAGGCTCAGAATCAGCATCGCCGCGGCGTATTTTCTATCGTTGATCAGTCTCAAGGCATCACCCGGATGAAAGTCGCGGGCGGGGCTGAAGAGGGGGGTGCCCCTCCCCGCGCCGCCCGCGGGTTAGAGGTTTATTTGGTGACGCCCAGTTCCTTCGAGATTTCGGCGACATTTTCGATCTGTTTCCTGACGAAAGCATCGAAATCCTTGCCGAAGGAGGTGAACTCGGCGAGGCCGTTCTTCTCGCGCAGCGCGGTCCATTCAGGCGAGCCGGCGACGGCTTTCACCGCCGAGACCCAATAATTATAAGCGTCATCGGAAATCCCGGCCGGGGCATAGAAGGCGCGCCAATTGCCACCCACCACGTCATAGCCCTGTTCCTTGGCGGTCTTGGCGCCGCTGAGGGCGGGAATCGGCTGGTCGGACAGCACCGCCAGGATCCTGACCTCGCCGGCCTTGAGCTGGCCGATCACTTCCGAGGCATCGCCGGTAAAGGCCGCCGCGCGCCCGGAGATCACTTCGAGCATGGCCTTGCCGCCATTGTCGAACGGAATATAGGTGATGCTCCTCAGATTCTTGATTCCGGCCGCCTTGGCGACGAGCAGGGCCTTGATATGGTCCCAGCCCCCGACGGAACTTCCGCCGACGATAATCGCTTTTCTGGGGTCGGATTTAAACTTCTGCACCAGATCATCGAGGGTCTTGAGGGGCGAATCCTTGCTGACCACAATGACGCCGTAATCCATGCCGAGGGCGCCGACCCAGCGGACATCGTCGGCTTTGTAATCGCCATAGACCTTCTGCGCCAGGCGCGTCGCGGTGGCGGCGCTGGCGGCGACGATCAGTTTTTCATCATTGTTGCGGGTGGTCACCACATGGGAAAAGGCCTTGCCGCCGCCCGAGCCCGACATATTGACCACCTTCATGGCGCCGTCGATCAGATTCAGCTTCTGCATGAGCTGAGCGGCGGGGACGCGGCAGGTGAAATCCCAGCCGCCGCCGGCGCCGGCGGGCGCCAGGCATTCGGTCCCGGAAAGTTTTTCCTGGGCCATGGAAATGGCGGGATTGGCAAGCATGAATCCGGACAGTACGGATGCTAGCAACAGCAGTTTTCTTGTCATGGTAATCTCCCTGAAATCTTATTCTCATTGGCCGCCCGCTGCTTGGCCGCAGCGATGTCGGGCTGATTTTTGAGGGTAAGAGCAAATGTTCAGGAGGGCAAGCGGATATGGCCGGGGATTATTCTATGTGGCATGGGGGCGGAGGCGGCATGGGGCGCCCCTGTGGTCAGGCCGCCCTATGGGAGTCGCGCACGAAGCGAAGCGCCGCGAGATAGATAATGGTGCCCCCGGGGATCATGTTGTATTCCCACTACAGGCATCAGCCCAGACCCGATATCCTTGTGTTTTCACTGCGAGAGCATTGGGAGGGTAAACCAATTGGCTATCAAAAAAACCGATTAGAAATCTAAACTGCTGCAAACCCATCTTTTGATGGCTTCCTTCACAACGATACTCAACTTATAGTGTGGCTGATTCTCTTGATATTTCTGATATTGAAATTTGAGTTTAGACACGGTGAAGGCATTTGAACTATGACTACAAAATTCTTCCAAATCGAAGAGGCCTTCACTCGTAAGATATGGAAAAAACTCAGAGATAATCAGGTTCCGGTTGTCACCCAAGAAATATATTCTGACTTGATTGCTACAGTTGATCGGACGAATAAAGATCTGCGATCAAAGGCCTATATGCCCTCCATCGGACATGGATTTCTTGGCCTTAAAAAAGGCGGGGGTGTCACTCGTTTCCTGCCAATTCTCTCCAATGTAGATATGGCAATTTACTATCATATTTGCTTCACCCTTAGCGACCAAATCTTAGTGAGGAGAGAAAGGGTTTTTGGTGGTTGGCATCTTGTGCCACGCAGTCAAAAAGTTACTGATCAAAATCAACAAGACAGCACTGAAATCGGGGAGGAAGAAGCACAGAGTTTCCTCCAAGATTATTTTTCAGATCCATTCTCCAGTGCTCTTTGGCTCAAAGAATGGCGCCAATTCACAGTCCTGATAAGAGAGCTATGTAACACTCAAGGGATAGGCAACTACGTAGTGGAAACAGATATCGCCAATTTTTACGACAGCATTGAAATCCCAAGACTTGTCAGAAATCTGAGGCGTGATGCGCACAATAACGAGGAACTCATTGAAGCTCTGGAGTTATTCTTAGGCTTTTGGAATCGACGACTGAATGGATATCAAGCCTCAACGAAAGGGATTCCTCAGGAAATTATATCAGATGCATCTCGCGTGGTTGCTCACTACTACCTGCAAAGATTCGATGAGGAATTTTCAAAGTATTGCACTTCAAATGGCCTCATAAATGTTAGGTGGTCTGACGACATATTGATTTTCGGAAAATCAAGAAAGAGTTTGGAGCTAGCAATACACAAGGCATCAAAAATTCTATTGTCAGATGGCCTCAATCTCAATGCTAGCAAAACTCAGATATTTTCACGCCGAGATTTTGAACGATATCGCGCGACAGATGTGTTGGCAGCTATTGGAAATGACGATGCAAAAGCATTTCGCCGTTCTCTTCGATCTGCAATTCAATGGAACAAGAAAAATAAAATGAGAATTGATACAGTTTTTCGTGCAACAATTGGGTATGTTAAGAAGCTTGGGAGTAATGCACAAATTTTTGAAAAGAACTTTGTTCTAGAAATAGCCAGATCTGATGTGAACCTTCTGTTGTCTCTAAATGCAAGACAATTGTTAAACTTAATTTCTATCTCAGATGATAAGAAGTCATTTTTTAAGCTTGTAATAAGCAGAATCACATCTGTGCCATATGCTGCACCTCGGGCAACATTTCTACACATGTTAAGAAAATATCACAAAGAGTTGGTGCGAATTGGCGTCTCCAGAAGGAATCAGCTTAACGCTGCGGAGACCATTAAAAAAAATAGCCAAGATAGTGAAATCATTCTGCAGTTATGTATTCCCCCTACCTTACGGATACTAGAAAAATAATAAGTACTGCAAATTTGCAGTGAAGAAGAAAAATGAAATAACGCCAACCTAATGATGCTTACACCATTACATTTCTCGTTAATGGGAAAACCACGGATTTGAGGAATCCTCATGAAACTGTTTTGAATATGTGAGGGTAAGATTGAGAAACAACGCTTATCCGTCAACAGACTTCCCCAACCACCTTGAAAGTACTTCAACAGCATATCCAGATCCATAACTCTCGCCAACTCCAAGGCGATCAGTGATGTCCTGGGGACATTCAACAGCTCACGGGCGATCTCGGATACTGTACCGACACGCAACCCTCAGGTACACGCGGAGACAACCACTTATTCAAAGCAGCACTGGCCGAATTGAATTTGCATCCATCTTCAGAGATTTTGTTAGGAATGCGAGTACAATTCAGGGTGCTTATAGTGACTTTGACAATCTCGAGGAGCGCGACGTCAAAAAGTAGTAGATATCTCTTTTGGTACTGAGATAAGGGGCGACAATCGTCTACCACATGCTCTACCCTCCCAATGCTCTCGCATTGAAAACACAATGATATCAATGGGTGACTGATGATTTCTAAGGGATGTGGTGCCCCCGGGGAGACTTGAACTCCCACGTCCGTAAGGACAACAGATTTTGAGTCTGCCGCGTCTACCAATTCCGCCACAGGGGCCCGATATGCGGCGCCTAAGACCGATCGGGTGCATGGGATCATACGCCCCGCGCCCGGCGCGTCAACACCCAAGTGGCGGATTTCATGGACAAGCCTGCCGGGCGCTGATAAGAGCCTCGTCATGCTGAGAAAATTATATGATTGGACCATGAAGCTGGCGGAGCGGCCGCATGCGGACTGGGCCCTGGCCGGGGTCTCCTTCGTGGAAAGCTCGTTTTTCCCGATCCCGCCGGATATCCTGCTGATTCCGATGGTCATCGCCCAGCGCGCCCGGGCCTTCACCCTGGCGCTGATCGCCAGCGTCAGCTCGGTGCTGGGCGGGATGCTCGGCTATGCCATCGGCTTCCTGCTGTTCGCCACATTGGGGCAGTGGATCATCGAGTTTTACGGGCTGCAGCAGGCCTTTGCCCGCTTCACCGAGGCCTATAACGCGCATGGCGGCTGGATCGTGTTCACCTTCGGCCTCACCCCCCTGCCCTATAAGCTGATCACCATCGCCAGCGGGGCCTCGGGGATGAATCTCGGCATTTTCCTGCTGGCCAGCGTGGCGGCGCGCTCGCTGCGCTTTTTCGCCATCGGGCTGTTGCTCTACTGGTTCGGCCCGGTGATCCGGGAGCTGATCGAGCGGTATTTCGGCCTCGCCGCCACCTTGTTCACCGTGCTGCTGGTCGGCGGCTTCGCAGCGGTGAAATATCTCTTCTAGCGCCAGACCCTAATCGCCGCTGATGGGCTTGGCGGCCTCGAATATCTCGCGCGGCCAGATGATGTCGATCACCGCGCCGTGCTCGGGTTCGGGCTGATTGCGGATTTCGACCCGGGCGCCGGCGCGCTCAAGCAAAGTCTTGGCGATGAAAAAGCCCAACCCCATGCCCGAGGAATTACCGCCGGCTCCGGCCGGCTCGTCGGTGAGGCGCGAGGACACGAAAGGCTCGCCGAGGCGGTGCATAACGGTTTCGGAAAAGCCGGGGCCGTCATCGGACACGGTGATGGTGACGTCATAGGCGGTCCAGACAGCTCGGAGCTGCACTTCGGCTTCGGCGAAGTCGAGGGCGTTTCCCAGCATGTTGCCGATGGCATAGAGGGTGCCGGGGCTGCGCCAGTGCTGGGGCTCGCGCCCGCAGCCATCGCCCGAGGGGCGGCAGGTGATGCGCAGCACCGGATCGTCATCGCCCTGAAACGGCCGCGCCACCTCGGTCAGCAATTCGCTCAGCAATACCCGGTTCAGCATCTCATCCGGCGCACCGCCCTGCTCGGCCAGGGTGCCCAATATGGTGCGGCAGCGGCTGACCTGGCTGCGCAGCAGCTCCAGATCCTCGGCCAGCTCCGAGTCCTCGCCAAGCTCGCGCCGCATCTCATTGACGGTGATGGCGATGGTGCCGAGCGGGGTGCCGAGCTCATGGGCCGCGGCGGTGGCGAGGCCGTCAAGGGCGGAAAAACGCTGCTCGCGCGCCAGCACCAGCTCGGTCGCCACCAGGGCGTCGGACATGCGCCGCGCCTCGCTGGCAATGCGCCAGGCATAGAGGGTGATGAACAAAAGGCTGATGACGATCGCCGCCCAGATGGCGATGCGATAGGTGGTGTCCAGCACCATCTCCTGCCCCGGATACCAGGGCAGCGGCAGGTGGAAGAACATCAGCAAAGTGACGATGGCCAGCACCATGGTGCTGAGAATCATGGTGGATCTGAGCGGCAGGGCGCTGGCCGAAACCGTGGCCGGCACCACCACCAGAAAGGCGAAGGGATTGCTGATCCCCCCGGTGAGATAGAGCAGCAAACCGAGCTGGAAGATGTCATAGGCCAGCATCAGGCCGGCGTCGAAGCCGTTGAGCCGGTGCTGGGGTTCGTAGCGCACGGTGAGGGCCACATTCAGCACCACCGAGAGGGCGATGGCCGAAAGACAGGGCAGCACCGGCAGCTCGAAGCCGAGCCCCGCCTGGACGATGACCACCGACAGGGTCTGGCCGGCAATGGCCAGCCAGCGCAGGAACAACAGGGTGCGCAGGCGAAGCTGCCCGCCGACGAAGCTGAGGCGCGGGGGTGTCCGGCCGCCGGGCTGGTCGGCGCTCATGTCCGGGGCGGGGAAGGATGGATCGGTCATGCTTTCAATTCTATCGGTGCCGAATCTGGGGCGCGATCATTTCATGAATGTGCCAATTGCACCAGAATTAGATTCGTTTTAGGTTGCTTGCGGCCGGCAGGCCAGGTTTCCACAGGCGATCCATAGCATATGAAACGAAAAATTCCCCACCCTAAGCGACTGATTGATGTCGGGAAGCTTCGCGCCGACCTGGCCGAACTGGCCGGCGCTCATGCCGGCGACGCCGCCGGGCTGCGCGGCGCGGTGCTGGCGGCGCTGAAACCGGTGGTGGCCCAGGCCAGGGCCGAAGCCGAACACCGGCTGGTCAACGGGGCGCGGGGGATCGAATGCGCGCGGCTGCTGAGCTGGTTTCAGGATCAGTTGCTGCGCGAGCTTTATGAGTTCACCATCTCGCATGTCTATCTGGCCACAAATCCGTCCACCTCGGAGCGAATCAGCCTGGTGGCGATCGGCGGCTATGGCCGTGGCCTGCTGGCGCCCGGTTCGGATATCGATCTGTTGTTCCTGTTTCCCTATAAGCAGACCGCCTGGGGCGAAAGCGTCAGCGAATATATCCTCTATCTGCTGTGGGATCTGGGTTTCAAGGTCGGCCATGCCACGCGCAATGTGAACGAGTGCATCCGCCTGTCGCTCGAGGACATCACCATCCGCACCTCCATTCTCGAGGCGCGGCATCTGTGGGGCGACAAGGCCCTGTTCGATGAGCTGATGCAGCGGTTCCAGGTGGAGATACTCGACAAGCACCGGCGGGCCTTTGTCGAGGCCAAGCTGGAAGAGCGCGACCAGCGCCACCGGCGCCGGGACAAGTCGCGCTATGTGGTCGAGCCCAATCTGAAAGAGGGCAAGGGGGGCCTGCGCGATCTGCACACTTTGGCCTGGATCGTGCGGGTGTATTACGGGGTCAGCGACTATGGCGAGCTGGTGGTGCGCGGCGTGCTGACCGGCGAGGAAGCGCGCCTGTTCCACAAATGCGAGGGCTTTTTATGGGCGGTGCGCTGCCATCTGCATTTCATGACCGGGCGGGCCGAAGAGCGGCTCGGCTTTGAAGTGCAGCCGGCGCTGGCCGAACGGCTCGGCTATACGGACCGGGGGCGGCTGAAAGCCACCGAGCGCTTCATGAAGCATTATTTCCTGACCGCCAAAAGCGTCGGGGATCTGACCCGGATCATCTGCGCGGCGCTGGAGTTCGAGCAGGTCAAGACCACCCCCGGGCTGAGCCGGTTTCTGAAATCGTTCCGGCTGCCGGGGCGCAACAAGCTCAAGCATCCCGGGTTCGTGATCGAATCGGGCCGGTTGGCTGTGGCTTCGGAGGACATTTTCAGCGAGGATCCGGTCAATCTGATCCGCTGCTTTCATATTGCCGACCAGCATAATCTGCTGCTGCACCCGCAAGCGGTGCGGCTGATCGCCCGCTCCTTAAAGCTGATCGGCGCCGATCTGCGCCGCAACAAGGAAGCCAACCGGCTGTTTCTTGATATTCTGACCTCGCGCAACGACCCGGAAACCATCCTGCGCAAGATGAACGAAACCGGGGTGCTGGGGCGGTTCATCTATGCGTTCGGGCGCATCGTGGCGCTGATGCAATTCAATATGTATCACCATTATACGGTCGATGAGCATTTGCTGCGCGCGGTCGGGGTGCTGTCGGAGATCGAGCGCGGCCTGCTGGCCGAGGAGCATCCGCTGTCGCACCGGCTGATCGGCATGATCCAGAACCGCAGGGCGCTGTTCCTGGCGGTGTTCACCCATGACATCGCCAAGGGCCTGCCGGAATCCCATTCCGCCGGCGGGGCGCGGATCGCCCGGCGCCTGGGGCCACGGCTCGGCCTGAGCCCGGCCGAAACCGACACGGCGGCCTGGCTGGTGGAGAACCATCTGTTGATGAGCCAGGTGGCGCAGGAACGGGATGTGCACGATTTCAAGACCATTCAGAGCTTTGTGCGCAAAGTGCAGAGCCCGGAGCGGCTGCGCCTGCTGCTGATCCTGACCGTCGCCGACATCAAGGCGGTGGGGCCGGGGGTGTGGAACGGCTGGAAGGGCCAGCTTTTGCGCACGCTCTATTACGAGGCCGAGCCGCAAATGGGCGGGGTGATCGACCAGCTCAGCCGCAGGGAGCGCGCCGAGCGGGCGCGGGAGAAGCTGATAGAACAGCTGACCGACTGGCCCGAGGCGCTGCAACAGAACATTACCGGGGTGCATTACCCGCCCTATCTGCTGAATGTGCCGCTGAACAAGCAGGTCGCTCATGCCCATATGATGCGCGATGCGATGGAGAGC
>PKTQ01000149.1 GCA_002869085.1 Hyphomicrobiales bacterium
CACGGCAATGAGATCGAAATTTACGGTGTGATCGACCGGGCCATGTCGCGCCGGTCGTTTCTCGCCGGCGGCGCGGCGGCGGGAGCCACGGCGGTGGCAGCCGGAGCCGGCCTGCTGCAACCGGCGCTGGCCATGGGCGCCGGCCGGCTCGGCTTTGAGGCGGTGGCCGCCAACAGCCTCGACACCATCACCGTGCCCAAAGGTTATCAATGGCAAGTGGTGCTGAAATGGGGCGATCCGCTGTGGTCCGGCGCGGCGGATTTCGACGAGACGACGCGCGGCACCGGCGCCAGCCAGGAACAGGCCTTCGGCGACAATAATGACGGCATGAGCATGTTCGCCTATCAGGGCCGGACCATAATGGCGGTCAATAATGAATATGTGAACCGGGCCATTATCTATGGCAATCGCGACAGCAAAAAGCCGGAAACAGAAGACGATGTGCGCAAGGGCAAGGCCGGGCACGGGGTCACCATATGCGAGATGACCCGGAGGGATGGAAAATGGGCGCTGGTCAAGGATTCGCCGTTTAACCGGCGCATCACCGCCGACAGCCCGATGCGGATCACCGGGCCGGCGGCCGGGCATGATCTGCTCAAGACCGAGGCCGACCCGAGCGGCACAAGCGCGCTCGGCACCTGGAATAATTGCGCCAATGGCCGCACGCCCTGGGGCACGTATCTGACCTGCGAGGAGAATTTCAACGGTTATTTCTCCGCCAGCGACGCGGGCTTTGAGATTCCGGAGGCCTTGAAGCGCTATGGCATCAAGTCGAGCGATTGGGGCTATGGCTGGGCGATGACCGATTCGCGGTTCGATGTTTCCAAACACCCCAATGAGCCGAACCGGGCCGGCTATGTGGTCGAGATCGACCCGTTCGACCCCCAATCGACACCGAAAAAGCGCACCGCGCTCGGCCGTTTCAAGCATGAAAACGCCGAACTGGTGGTCAATTCAGACGGCCGCATCGTGGTCTATCTGGGCGATGATGAGCGCGGCGAGTTCCTGTATAAATTCGTCAGCGACGGGGTTTACAGCGAAGGCGGCGACAATTCGGAGCTGCTGGACAAGGGCGTTCTGCATGTGGCCAGGTTCCATGATGACGGGCGCGGCGAATGGCTGGCGCTGACGCCTCAGACCACCGGCATGACAGATGCCGAGATCTGCGTGCATACGCGCCAGGCGGCCTCGAAGGTCGGCGCGACCACCATGGACCGGCCGGAATGGGTTTCGGCCCATCCCGGCAAGGCCGAGGTCTATTGCTGCCTGACCAACAACAAGAACCGGGGCAAGAAGCCCAATGCGGGCGGCGACGCCACGCCGGCCGGCGGCCCCAATCCGCGCGAAGGCAATAAATACGGCCAGATCGTGCGCTGGCGCCCGGAGGGCGGCGATCACGGCGCGGCGGCGTTTGGCTGGGATCTGTTCGTGCTGGCCGGCAATCCGAATGTGCACCAGGATGCGCGCAGGGGCTCGGCCAATGTGACGGCGGACAATATGTTCAACTCGCCGGACGGGCTCGCCTTTGACCGCAACGGGCTGTTATGGATTCTCACCGACGGGAATTATTCCGACAAGGGCGATTTTGCCGGCATGGGCAACAACCAGATGCTGGTGGCCGATCCCGACAGCGGGGAAATCCGTCGCTTTCTGGTCGGACCGAAGGAATGCGAGGTCACCGGCGTGACCTGGAGCCCGGACCGGCGCACCATGTTTGTGGGCATTCAGCATCCGGGCGAAAAGGGCAACAGCCATTTCCCCGGCGGCGGCAACAGCGTGCCGCGCTCAGCGGTGGTGGCGATCAGCCGCGAGGATGGCGGGTTGATCGGCTGATCCGGCAGATCGGGCGGGGTCCGGGCTCTGATGGGCCGGGCCCCGAACCTGCCGGCGCCTCTGCCTAACTTCGCGAATGATCCGATGAGCAAACGCCCCACATCCTGGAGCCGGCGCCGGCTGCTGCGCCATCTGGCGGGGCTGGCGGGGCTGATCGCCCTGCCGGCGCGGCTCCGCGCCGCCGGCGCGCCGCGGCGCTTTCGCAAATGGCAATGCACCAACCAGGATTGCGACCCTTATATTTACGATCCCTCGGCCGGCGCGCAGCACCCTGCCGACCCGGAACATCCGATCGCACCCGGCACCCGTTTCGAGGCATTGCCCGAAAGCTGGGTCTGCCCGGTCTGCGGCGATCCGAAATCCTATTTCGTGAAACTCAAGGAATGGGTGGAGATCGGCGGCGACTGTTGATGCCGCCGTCAGCCCGCAAAGGGCGCCGATGAATGCTGCAGGATGATCCGCAGCGCGCGGTTCGCATCGCGCATATAGCCGAAGGAATATTCCGCCTTCAACTCGGTGCCGTCCGCGTCGGTGAACACATAATTGCCCATGGCCAGAGCGGTCTCCTCGCCGAGGATCATATTGTGGTTGTCGAAACGCACCTTGGCCCATCCGGCAATGGCAAAACCCCGGTCCTCGTCGATATGGCCTTTGACGAAATAAGACAGAGCGTCTTCCCGCGTGGGGCGGAACTGGGTCTGCATGGCCCAGGTTGGCTTGAACAGCACCGGCCCCAGATCATAACCGTAAAGCCGGTCGATGGTTTCAAGCGCCAGCGCCCGGTAGTCCCCGCCATCGGCATAGGCCTTGCCGATGGCGATCACCCCATCACCCCAGGCCTGCTGCGCCGCTTCCACTTCGTCCCTGGTTATCAATACCGCCTCCAAGCGTCATTTACGTTTTTCATCCGCCTGACATATGCCCATTCGGCGCGGTTGGCGCAATGGCATGAGCTGATATGTTGGGGAAAACTTAGGGTCGAGACTCATTCAAATCATCCATTCTGCGTGGTATTTTTTGTTCCTGACAAGGCGGAAGGATGCTGGAAATATATATATTTTCAAATCCTTACAACACAGTCAGGGGCGAAATAGACCACGCCCGGAAGGGTTGACCTGGGAGTGCCCGCCTACAGTCAAAACCTGCTCGAAGAGGCTGCAAGCCTTATCTTGCGCAGTTTTATCAGTATTCGGACACTCCCAGGCCAACAGAAACAATGATTTGAATGAGTCTCGACCCTACGTAGCCACCGGCCAGGAGCAATATGCGGCCGGCCAGGAGCAATATTCAACGGCAAATGGCAAGGAAAGGCGGCAATAGTGGAGCCCCGTGCGCTGCTTCACGCAGTGTTACAGGTTGTAACAGGCAATGGAAAACCCGTGTATTGCGGGCGGTCGTGCTTTTATGGCAATATATAGGGCTATGGGGGTTTCCTGACGGAAACCGGGGTTTCCGGGCGAGGTTCCGGCTGTCTATTTTTCAGGTGCGCGTCCTTGGCCGCGCGGATCAACATGGCACAATTGAACGAGAACGGCGGACCGACCGCCTTCGATCCGAGGCTTTGCAACCGCACATTATTTTCCGCCCTGCTGGATGCGCGCCAGCGCCATGGCGGCAAGACCCAGATTCTCGATGATCCGGACCGCAAACCGCTGAGCTATGACCGGCTGCTGCTGGGCGCGGCGGTTCTGGGGCGGGCCATCGCCAAGATCAGCCGGCCCGGCGAGAATATCGGGGTGCTGCTGCCCAATGGCAATGGGGTGGCGGTGACCCTGTTTGCCCTGCATGCCTATGGCCGGGTGCCGGCGATGCTGAATTTCACCTCCGGGGCGCGGGGGCTGCTCGGCGCCTGCAAGGCGGCTGAGATCACCACAATTCTCACCGCGCACCGCTTCATCGAACTGGCCGATCTGCAACCCCTGGCCGAGGGCCTCGCCAAGGCGCTGAATGTTGTTTATCTGGAAGATTTGCGCGACGGGCTTGGCCTGGGCGCCAAGCTGGGCGGGGCGCTGAACGCCAAGCTGCCGCGCAGCCTGCCGGGGGCGGCCCGGACCCGGCCGGACGATCCGGCGGTGATCCTGTTTACCTCCGGCACCGAGGGCTTCCCCAAGGGGGTGGTGCTCAGCCATCGCAATATCCTGGCCAATTGCTATCAATGCGAAGCCCTGGGCGCCTTTGAAGAGGATGACCGCTTCTTCACCGCCCTGCCGGTGTTCCATTCCTTCGGCCTGACGCCGGGCATGATCCTGCCGCTGGTGACCGGCCGGCCGCTTTTCCTCTATCCCTCGCCGCTGCATTACAAGATGATCCCGCCGCTGATCCGTCGCGCCAGGGCCAGCGTGATTTTCGGCACCGACACCTTCGCGGCCGGCTGGGCCAAAGCGGCCGAACCGCAGGATCTGGCCAGCCTGCGCCTGGTGGTGCTGGGCGCCGAGCGGGTGCGCGAGCAGACCCGCGCGCTGTGGCAGGACAAGCTCGGCCTCGAGCTTTACGAGGGCTATGGCGCCACCGAAACCGCGCCGGTGATCAGTTGCAATGTGCCGGGCGCCTCGGAGCATAATACGGTGGGGCGGCTCCTGTCGGGGATCGACTATGAGCTGACCCCGGTGCCGGGGCTGGACACGGGCGGGCGGCTGCGGGTGCGCGGCCCCAATGTGATGACCGGCTATCTCACGGTGGATGCGCCGGGCGAGATCGTGCCGCCCGAAGGGGGCTGGCACGATACCGGCGATATCGTGCAGATCGACGATGAGGGTTTCCTGGCCATTCGCGGCCGCGCCAAGCGCTTTGCCAAGATCGGCGGCGAGATGATCTCGCTGGCGGCGGTCGAGGCCTATGCCGCCTCGGTGTGGCCGGATAATGCCCATGCGGTGGTGGCGGTCGAGGATACCCGCAAGGGCGAACGGCTGATCCTGATCACCGATCATGAAGGCGCCGAGCGCGAGCCCTTATGCGAATGGGCCAAGCAGCACGGGGTCTCCGAGCTGCAATTGCCCAAACATATCGTCTGCGTGGACGCCCTGCCGGTGCTGGGCACCGGCAAGCTCGATTATGTGGCGATGAATGAGCTGGCCGCCCAGTTCGCGACCCCGGCGGCGGGTGTCGCGGCGGAATAATCCGGATTTTTTTTCAAGTTTTGCCGGCAAGGGCGGGAACGCAATGAGCGAACAGGACGGGGACGGCCAGCTCCTGACGGCGTCAGGCAAGACGGCGCCGCGCATCGGGCTGGCGCTAGGCGGCGGCGGGGCGCGGGGCCTGGCGCATATTCTGGCGGTGCAGGTGTTCGACGAGATGGGCCTGCGCCCGGCACTGATCGCCGGCTCCAGCATCGGCGCGCTGATCGGCGCGGCCTATGCCTCGCAATTGTCGGCAGCCGAGATCCGTGCCTATGTGCTGGAGCTGTTCGGCAATAAGCGCGAAGTGCTGCGGCGGCTGTTTCGCGCCAAGCCGCGCCAGTTGATCGATCTGTTCGAGCTCTCTCCGGTCAGCCAGGCCCAGATCACCCCGGAAGGACTGCTGGAGATGTTCCTGCCGCGGCAGATTTCGCGGGAGTTCCGGTTTCTGCGCATTCCGCTTCTCGTCACCGCCACCGATTATTACGACCGCAAGCTGGTGGTGTTCGATCAGGGGCCGCTGTTTCCGGCGCTGGCGGCCAGCATCGCCCTGCCGACGGTGTTCCGGCCGCAGGTGATCGGCGGGCGGGTGCTGGTGGATGGCGGCATCGTCAATCCGCTGCCTTTCGATCTTTTGCAGGGCCAGTGCGATATCACGGTGGCGATCGACGTGACCGGCGGGCCGGTCGAGGAGGAGCACAACGAAATCCCCGGCTTTATCGACGCCAGTTTCGGGGCCTCGCAGATCATGCAGCATGCGATCATCTACGCCAAGCTGAAGAATGACCAGCCGGATATCCTGCTGCGGCCCAAGGTGGACGGCTACCGGGTGCTCGAATTCTTCAAGCCGGAAGAGATTATCAATGACGCCCTGCCGATGAAGGAAGAACTGCGCAGCGCCCTGGAAGCGAAGATCGCGGCGTTTGAGGCGGAAAATTCTAGCTAAGATCTTTAGAGCGCTCCAACAAATCAACTGACTTTTTGTTAGAGTATGAAAAATGTATCGGTCTCTTCCCGCTCTGTTTGGTGATGTTTGATCTAGCTTGAGTGCGCCCACTTACAAAGCATTCAGCAAAACACAAAGGAATGATTGATGGCTTCTGATGATAAATGCCCAATCTGGAATACCGATGCAAAATGTGAAATTGATGAGTCTAGGGCTAATGGTACTGGAATGTTTTACTGTGAGTCGCCCAGGGCTGGTGGAAATTACTCAATATCTGGGTTGATCCATACTTATTTGACAAATATAAAAATTGCGGAAAAAATTAAGCTTACTTCGTGAATTGTTGAGCAAAACAGATTTGGAAGCCGTCCCCATATCAAGTCCAGTACGATCGAAGAATTAGGGTCTTGGCCAGAAATGACAGTGTGGGATCGCGCGGATGGACTGTTAAGGTATTTAAACAAAAATAGCATTCGATTAGGCGATGTGACCAGATTTTATGCTTTAGACAATACAAGTAATCTTACCACTGCTGAGGAATTACTCGCCTGGACAGCCTCAGAAGAAATTTCTGAAATCAGAACCTTAGCTGAATATATCGATGGCGAAGGCTGGGCGAAGTTTAAATCAACACCAAGATCTGGCTCTTCTGGAAATGATTTACTTGAATTAATGCTCTTACCTCTTGGTTATAAGCGGCTAGCGGAACTTGATGGAGCCAACTCCGACTCATCCCAAGGCTTCGTAGCCATGTGGTTTGATTCTTCTATGGCTGAAGTATACGAGAAGGGAATAGAGCCGGCTATTCGCGACAGTGGATATAAACCAATCAGAATTGATAAAATGGAGCACGCAAACAATATTGACGACGAAATAATCGCTGGGATAAGGCGCTCAAGATTTGTTGTCGCTGATTTTACTTCCGAACCAGACAAACCATGCGGTGGAGTATACTTTGAGGCTGGCTTTGCTCTTGGCCTCAATATCCCTGTCATATGGTCTTGTCGGGCAAATATGATTGACAAAGTTCATTTCGATACTCGACAATACAATCATATCACTTGGGAAACACCAGAAGAACTGCGTGACAAACTGAATAAGAGAATCAGTGCCATTATCGGGGACGGTTCCTATAAAGCGATATAACCATGAAGCAGTAGCTGTCCTACAGCAACACGAAAAGAAGTGATTTGATGGTGCCGCTATCCAATAAATCATGATTGCCGAAGCGGCGAAACAGAGGCTCTAACGCTTATCGGCGAAAAAATCCCTCAGCAGAGCGGCGGCGGCGCGCTCGGACAGGCCGCCATAGACCTCCGGCGCATGGTGGCAACTCGAAGCGGCGAAGACGCGGGCGCCGTGATCGACCCCGCCGGATTTTTGATCCTCGGCGCCGTAATAGAGCCGGCTGATGCGGGCAAAGGAAATCGCCGCCGCGCACATGGGGCATGGCTCCAGGGTCACATAGAGATCGCAGCCGGTGAGACGCTCGGAGCCGAGCCGGGCGGCGGCGGCGCGGATCACCAGCATTTCGGCATGAGCCGTCGGGTCGCGAAGCTCAAGGGTGCGGTTGCCGCCCCGGGCCAGCACCTCGCCGCCGGGCGAAACCACAACCGCGCCGACCGGCACCTCGCCGCGCGCTGCCGCCACCTCGGCCTCTTCAAGGGCGATCTGCATGAATGACGTCATGGGCTCCGGCCTGTGATGCTGACAATCGCGGCCATGATAACCCAAAGCCGCGCCAATGCCATCCAAAGCCGCGCAAAAGCCGCGACAGGGGACAGGGGCGCGGGAATCCAGCCTCACGCCATGGTTTGTTGTGGGGTGCGGCGCCGAGTTCTGATAAGAGAAGGCATGAGCGAAACAAATTCCGACCATACAAGCCAGAGAATCGCCAAATGGCTGGCCCGCGCCGGCGTGGCCTCGCGGCGCGGCGCCGAGGCGCTGATTGCCGAGGGCAAGGTCAGCGTCAACGGCAAGGTGCTGGACAGCCCGGCGCTGAATGTGCGCGGCGATGAAGACATCCGGGTTTCAGGCAACCGCGTCAGCGAGCCGGAACCGCCGCGCCTGTGGCGGCTTTATAAGAAGACCGGCTTCATCACCACCAACTCCGACCCGGACGGACGGCCCAACATCTTCGACAAGCTGCCGCCCGAACTGCCGCGGGTGATGTCGGTCGGGCGTCTCGACATCAACACCGAAGGATTGCTGCTGCTCACCAATGACGGGGAGCTTGCGCGGCAGATGGAACTGCCGGCCACCGGCTGGACCCGGCGCTACCGGGTGCGGGCCTTCGGCAAGGTGAGCCAGGAGCAGCTTGACCGGCTGGAAAACGGCATCACCGTGGACGGGATTCGCTATGGGGCGATCACCGCCAAGCTGGAAAAACAGCAGCGGGGCAATGTGTGGCTGAACATGGTGCTGCGCGAGGGCAAGACCCGGGAGATCAAGAATGTGCTGGGGGCGCTCGATCTGAAGGTGAACCGGCTGATCCGGGTCTCGTTCGGCCCCTTCACCCTGCACGGGCTGGAGCCGGGGGATGTGAAGGAAGTGCCGCGCAAGATCCTGCGTGATCAACTCGGACAGGAATGGCAGGCGCGGCTGAAACCGCCGCAGCGTGCCGGGCAGACGGGCGGCGGCGCTGGCCAGACGGGCGGCGGCGACAGAGGCAAGACCGGCAAGCCGCCGGAACCCGGCGCGGCAAGGCAGGGGCGCGCGGGCAAAAAGCCGGTTCGCGTCCGGAACGGCGACGGCAAGCCCGGAATCAGCAAGCCCGGAACCAGCAAGCCAAGAGCCGGCAAGCCCGGGGCCGGCAAACCGCCCCGCAGCAAGAAGAGCGGCCAGAATGCGCATCATCGCCGGAAAGGCTAAGGGCACGCGCCTTGCCGCGCCTAAGGACCGGCATGTGCGTCCGACCACGGACCGGATGCGCGAGCGGCTGTTTAATATCCTCGCCCATGGGCTGGAGGGGTTCGAGCTTGCCGGCGCACGGGTGCTCGATCTGTTCGCCGGCACCGGGGCGCTTGGCTTCGAGGCCCTGTCGCGCGGGGCCGATTACGCGCTGTTTATCGACGACAATGCCGGGGCGCGCGGGCTGATCCGCGAAAATGCCGAACGGCTGGCCATGACCGGCCATTGCAAGATCTGGCGCCGGGACGCGGCCCGGCTCGGCAAGGCGGGCAATATGCCGCCCTTCGATCTTATATTTCTCGACCCGCCCTATGGCCGGGGTCTCGGCGAGCAGGCCCTGGCCGGCGCGGTTGACGGCGGCTGGCTGAAGCGCGGGGCGATCATCGTGTTCGAGGAAAGCGCCGAAGCCGAGGCGCGGCTGGCGCCAGGGATAATCGAGCTGGACCGGCGGGCGCAGGGCGACAGCCAGCTGGTGATCGGGCGCTATGAAAGCGGCGACGAATCCGCCTAGAATGACTTGAGGATATTGAAGGGGAAACGACGGCGGATGGCGGTCGATATTGCCAGACTGGAACAGGGCATCGCGGCGGGGCGCCGGGCCGATCTTTCGCGGGGGATCACCCTGGTGGAGAGCCGGCGCGAGGACCATCAGGCGCTGGCGCGCAAGCTGCTGCAAAAGCTGCTGCCGCGCACCGGCCGGGCAATCCGCATCGGCCTGACCGGCGTGCCGGGGGTGGGCAAATCAACCCTCATAGAGGCATTGGGGCGGGATCTGACCGGCAAGGGCCACAAGGTGGCGGTGCTGGCGGTGGACCCCTCCTCGCCCCGCTCCGGCGGCTCGATCCTCGGCGACAAGACCCGCATGGGCGAGCTGGCCCGCGACGAAAACGCCTTTATCCGCCCCTCGCCCACGGCGGGAACATTGGGCGGGGTGGCGGCGCGCACCCGTGAGAGCATGCTGCTATGCGAGGCGGCGGGCTATGACGTGATCATCGTCGAGACGGTGGGAGCGGGACAGTCGGAAACCGCGGTGTCGATGATGACCGACATTTTCGCGGTGCTGATGCTGCCCGGCGCCGGCGACGAGCTGCAGGGCATCAAGAAGGGTGTGCTGGAAATCGCCGACATGATCTGCGTCAACAAGGCCGATGGCGATAATGAACAACGGGCGCGGATCGCCGCCGCCGAATATCGGGCGGCGCTCAATATTCTGACCCCGGTCAGCCCCAACTGGCTGCCGCCGGTGCTGACCGTGTCGGGGCTGGCGCATCAGGGGCTGGGTGAGATGTGGGCGACGATCGAGCGCTATGTGACGACCCTGAAATCCTGCGGGGAGTTTACCGAAAAGCGCCAGCAGCAGCAGGTGCGCTGGATGTGGTCGATGCTGGAAGAGCGCCTGCTGGGGCGGCTGCGAGGCGATGCGAGGCTGGCGGGGGAGGTCAAGGCATTGGAGGCCCAGGTGCATGACGGCGCGCTGATGGCCAGTGTGGCGGTTGAGCAATTGTGGCAATTGCTGGGGCTCAGCGCCCCGGCCGGCGCGGAGGCGGAAGAATGAGCGAATTGACGACCCGGATGACCTGCCCCGAATGCGGGCACAGCCATGACGCCGCCATGCCGGAAAACGCTTGCGTCATGGAGTATGAATGCCCGGCCTGCAAAGCCATGTTGAAACCCAAACAGGGCGATTGCTGCGTGTTCTGCTCCTATGGCACGGTGCCGTGCCCGCCGGTGCAGGAACAATGGGAAAACGGCCAGCTCGGGGTGTGCTGCAGCGGCGATTGACCGGTGATTGAGCGG
>PKTQ01000146.1 GCA_002869085.1 Hyphomicrobiales bacterium
AGCAGGCATTCGCGGCGGATTTCCGCATAGCGGATGCAGGCCTGCTGCCCCTCGTCGGTGGTGGTGAAGAATCTCTCCTTACCGCGCTTTTCGCCGTCCACCAGCCCCATCTTGATCAGTTTCTTCAGGGCGTAATTGACCGTATGGGTGTCTTCCACATTGAGCACGAAACAGATATCGGCCATTTTCTTCGGGCGGTCCCGGTGGCTGATCGAATGCAGCACCAGCACATCCAGAGGACTCAGATCCGGCACCCCCGCCGCCGCCATGCAGCGCACGGTCCAGCGCGAGAAGGCGTTATGGGCGATGATCAGCCCGAATTCAAACTCGCTCAGTTCCACCGAGCCTCCCGCCGCCAGATGCGCCGAGGAGACAATCGGCCCCAGGGTATTGTTGTCATCGCTCATGGTTCAGCGCCCCATCATGTCCGGTAGCACAGTGACGATCTGCGGGAACACCACGATCAGCACCAGCGCCAACAAAAGCACCAGGAAGAACGGCACCGCCGCCGCCGCCACCCGCAGGATATTGCGCCCGGTCATCGCCTGGATCACGAACAGATTGAACCCGACCGGCGGGGTGATCTGCGCCATTTCCACCACGATCACCACGAAAATGCCGAACCACAGCGTATCGATCCCCGCCTGTTCGATCATCGGCAGGATCACCGATGTGGTCAGCACCACCACCGATATGCCGTCGAGGAAACAGCCGAGCACGATGAAGAACAGGCTCAGGGCCGCCAGCAGCGCATAGGGCGAGAGGTGGAACTCGCCGATCCACGCCGCCAGCATTTTCGGAATGCCGGTAAAGCCCATCGCCACGGTCAGAAACGCCGCCCCGGCCAGGATGAAGGCGATCATCGCCGAGGTCTTGGTGGCCCCCATCAGCCCGTCGAGAAAGCTATGGCGATTGAGCGTGCCGGAAAACCACGACAGCAGCAGCGCCAGCACCACCCCCACGGCGGCCGCGTCGGTCGGCGAGGCGATGCCGGCATAGATCGAGCCGATCACCCCGGCGATCAGCGCCAGCACCGGAATCAGCCGTTTCGAGCGCCGCAATTTCTCCAGCAGCGGCAGCCCCGCCTCCCCCGGCGGAATGGCGCGGCGGTTGAGCAGCGACCACAGCCCGACATAGCCGACAAACAGCGCCACCAGCAGCAGCCCGGGCAGCACCCCGGCGATGAACAGCCGGGCGATCGACTGTTCGGTCGCCACCCCGTAAACGATCAGGATGATCGAGGGCGGGATCAAAAGCCCAAGCGTGGCCGAGCCCGCGAGCGTACCGATGATCAGCTTTTCCGGATAGCCGCGCTTGCTGAGCTCGGGGATCGACATCTTGCCGATGGTCGCCGCGGTGGCAGCCGACGAGCCGGACACGGCGGCGAAGATACCGCAGCCGAAAATATTCACATGCAGCAGCCGCCCCGGCCAGCGGTTCATCCACGGCGACAGGCCGGTGAACATGTCCTCCGACAGGCGCGAGCGGAACAGAATCTCCCCCATCCAGATAAACAGCGGCAGGGCGGCCAGCGCCCAGCTATTGCTGGCGCCCCAGATGGTGGTGGCCATCACCTGCCCCAGCGGCGCATCGGAAAACAGCGCCATGCCCGCCATGCCCACCATCAGGAGCGAAAACGCCACCCACACCCCGCTGCCCAAAAGCGCGAACAGCACCAACAGAAGGAAGATCGTCAGCAGGACCTCGTTCATGACCGGTCCTCCGGCAACGCCATCGCTTTGGGCAATTCCTCGCCCTCGAGCAGGTTTTCGCCCTTGCCGGCATAGCTTGCCTTGCGCCCGCGCAGCAGGGAGAGGAAATCGTCGGCGAGCGCGATGGTCAGCACCGCCAGCCCGGCCAGCACCGCCGCCTGGGGAATCCAGATCGGCACCGGGATGATGCCCGGCGACAAATCGTGATAGGTGAAGGATTCGATCACCAGCAGCGCCATGTAATAGGTGAAATAAGCGGTGGCCAGCAGCGCCAGCCCGAGGCTCCAATATTCGACCGCCCGCTGCGCCCTGGGCGGCAGATTCTGGATGATCAGCGAAACCCGGATATGACCGCCCTCGCGGTGGGTATGGGCGAGCGCAAAGAAGGAGGATGCCGCCAGGAAGAAGCCGGTGAAATCGGCATAGGAGGGAATGGTGAGCCCGATGGCCGAGCCGGTGGTCAGGGTGCTGATCCGGTCGATCAGGTTCAGCATCACCTGGGCGAACACCACCGCGCAGATCGCGGCGATGAACAGCGCCGCCACCCAGCCGCTCCAGAGATAAAGCCTGTTGAGATATCGGCGCATGGGTTCCCCCCCCTTTGTTTGTTATGCGGTCATGCAAGGTCCCGGTCGGCGCGGCCCGTCATTGCGGACCGGGCCTTTGAAAAAAGGGCGGGACCCATGGCCCCGCCCTCTTAAGTCGGCATTATTTATTATAGGCGTCCAGAATGGCCTTGCCGTCGGCGCCGGCGGCCTTGGTCCAGTCCACCATCATCTTGGCGCCAATCGCCTTCAGGCCGCTCATCAGCTCGGCGCTGGGCTCCACGATCTTGACCCCGTTATCGGCCAGGATCTTGGTCTTGGCGGCGGTTTCCTTCTTGCTCATTTCCCAGCCGCGCGCCTCGGCAGTCTTGGCTGCCGCCAGCACCGCCTCCTGCACCGGCTTGTCCAGCTTGCGGAAAGCGCGCTTATTGACCACAACCATGTTTTTCGGCACCCAGGCCTGAATATTGGTGTAGGTGGTCACGAAGTCCCACGCCTTGGAATTGGCGCCGGTGGAGGGCGAGGTGATCATCGCCTCGACCCGGCCGGTGGCGAAGGCCTGCGGAATGTCCGGCACCTGCACCTGGGTCGGCGCCGCGCCGGCCAGCTTGGCGAATTTGTCCAGGGTCGGGTTATAGGTGCGGAATTTCAGCCCCTTGAGATCGGCGACGCTGTTGATCGCCTTTTTGGTGTAGAGGCTCTGACCCGGCCACGGCACCGAGAACAGCACCATCAGCCCCTGCTTGTCGAGCAGCTTCTCCACTACCGGGCGCTGCGCCGCCCACAGCCGGGCCGCGTCGTCATAGGTGGTGGCCAGGAAGGGCTGGGTGTCGATGCCGAAAGCCGGGCTTTCATTGGCCAGCAGCCCCATGAACAGCTCGCCGGCCGGCACCTGGCCGCCGCGCACCGCATTCTTGATTTCCTTATGCTTGAACAGGGAGCCGGCCGTGTGCAGCTTGATCACCAGCGCGCCCTTGGTGGCCGCTTCCACATCCTTGGCGAACTGGGCGATGTTCTGGGTGTGGAATGTCTTGTCCGGATAAGGTGTCGGCATGTCCCACTGGGTCGCCAGGGCCGGCGTCGCCGACAGTCCGGCGGCAACGACGCCCGCCATGGAAAAGCTGATGATCCGATTCATAGTCAAGTCTCCCTTGTATGCCCGGCGGAACCCCCGCCGGATTTTGTGAAAATCCAGTCCGATCATCGCACGATAGCACAACGAACAATTTTGTCTACATCATATTGACGTTTTGTCGATAAAATGCATTCATTGCGCAAATGGGCGGCAATCATCAAAAGGCATGACGAACATGACCAAGGCACAATCGCATCGGCGCTGGCAATTCTGGATCGACCGTGGCGGCACCTTCACCGATGTGGTGTCGCGCTCGCCCGAAGGGGTGATCAGCGCCCGCAAGCTGCTGTCGCAGAACCCGGAGCATTACCGGGACGCCGCCATCCAGGGCATTCGCGACACGCTGGCCCTGGCGAAGGACGCGCCGATCCCGGCCGGTGAGATCGAGGCGGTGAAAATGGGCACCACCGTCGCCACCAACGCCCTGCTCGAGCGCGAGGGCGAGCGCACTGTGCTGGTGATCACCAGGGGCTTCGCCGATGCGCTCGAGATCGGCTATCAGGCCCGCCCGCGCATTTTCGAGCTGAATATCCACAAGCCGGAGCTGCTTTATGAGACAGTGATCGAGGCCGATGAGCGCATCCGCGCCGACGGCACGGTCGAGCGCCCGCTGGACAGGGACACCCTCGCCCGCGATCTGCAAGCGGTTTATGATCGGGGCATCCGCGCCTGCGCCATCGTGTTCATGCATGGCTACCGCTATCACGCACATGAAGTTGACGCTGCTGACATTGCGCGGCAAATCGGCTTCACCCAGATATCGATCAGCCATGAGGCCAGCCCGCTGATGAAGCTGGTCGGGCGCGGCGACACCACCGTGGTCGATGCCTATCTCTCGCCGATCCTGCGCCGCTATGTCGATCAGGTCGAAAGCGCCATTGGAAGCGGCGGCAGCGACGCGCCGCGCCTGATGTTCATGCAATCCTCCGGCGGACTGACGGCGGCATCCTTGTTCCAGGGCAAGGACGCCATTCTGTCCGGCCCGGCCGGCGGGGTGGTCGGCGCCGCCGAAACCGCGCGCCTTGCCGGCCATGGCAAGATCATCGGCTTCGACATGGGCGGCACCTCCACCGATGTCTGCCACTTCGCCGGCGAATATGAGCGCGCCTTCGACACCGAGGTGGCCGGCGTGCGCATGCGCGCCCCGATGATGATGATCCACACCGTCGCCGCCGGCGGCGGCTCGCTGTTGCATTTCGACGAGGCCCGGTTTCAGGTCGGGCCCGAAAGCGCCGGCGCCGACCCTGGCCCGGCCTGCTACCGGCGCGGCGGCCCGCTCGCCGTGACCGACGCCAATGTGATGCTCGGCAAAATCAACCCCGAATTCTTCCCCGCCCTGTTCGGCCCGGAGCAGAACCAGACCCTCGATCTTGCCACGGTGCGGGAGCGCTTCGCCGCCCTCGCCGCCCAGGGTCCGGCGGACCAGGATCCGCATGAGATCGCCGAGGGCTTTTTGATGATCGCGGTCGAGAACATGGCCAATGCGATCAAGAAAATTTCGGTCCAGCGCGGCTATGATGTGACTGAATATACCCTGGCCTGTTTCGGCGGCGCCGGCGCCCAGCATGCCTGTCTGGTGGCCGACGCGCTCGGCATGCGCAAGGTGCTGATCCACCCGCTGGCCGGGGTGCTGTCGGCCTATGGCATGGGCCTTGCCGACATCTCCGCCAGCCGCCAGCGCGCGGTCGAGGCCGGCCTGTCATCCGGACCAGCTCTGGAGACCATCGCCGATGAGCTCGAGGCCGCCGCAAGGCAGGAACTGGCCGACCAGGATCTCGGCCCGGACGCCATTACCGCCGAGCGCAAAGCCTATCTGCGCTATGACGGCACCGACACCGCGCTTGAAGTATCGCTTCAACAGGTTGAATCGATGCGTGAAGAGTTCGAGGCCCAGCACCGTCAGCGTTTCGGATTCATTTTCAATGACAAAGAGCTGATTGTTGAATCAGTTTCCGTGGAATGCCGGGGCGGCGGCGCCGGCGGCGCCGAGCCTGCTCATGCGCTGAGTGAAGACGCGCTTCACCCCCCGCTCGGCCACACCCGCATCTTCTCCGGCGGGAGCTGGCATGACACGCCGGTGCATGGCCGCGAGCGCCTGAAGCCCGGCCAGCGCCTGGCCGGCCCGGCCCTGATCATCGAGCCCAACAGCACCATCGTCGTCGAGCCCGGCTGGAGCGCCGAGGTCACCCGGCATGATCATCTGCTGCTCACACGGCATGAGGCCGCCCGGCGCGCCCGCGCCGTCGGCACCGAGGCCGATCCGGTGATGCTGGAGATCTTCAACAACCTCTTCATGAACATCGCCGAGCAGATGGGGGTCACCCTGGCCAACACCGCCTATTCGGTCAACATCAAGGAGCGGCTCGATTTCTCCTGCGCGGTGTTCGACGCGCAAGGACGCCTGGTGGCCAACGCGCCGCATATGCCGGTGCATCTGGGTTCCATGGACCGCTCGGTCGAAACGGTGATCGCCCAGAACCAGGGCGCCATCGCGCCGGGCGATGTCTATGTGCTGAACGCGCCTTATAATGGCGGCACCCACCTGCCGGACATCACCGTGGTGACCCCGGTCTTCGACAGCGATGATGCGCATATCCTGTTCTATGTCGCCAGCCGCGGCCACCATGCCGATATCGGCGGCATCATGCCCGGCTCCATGTCGCCGCTCGCCGCCAATGTCGAAGAGGAAGGTGTGCTGATCGACAATTTCAAGCTGGTGGATCGGGGCACGTTCCGCGAAGACGCAGTGCGTCAATTGCTGGGCGGCGCCAAATATCCCGCCCGCAATATCGAGCATAATATCGCCGACCTGAAGGCTCAGATCGCCTCCAACACCAAGGGGGTGAAGGAGCTGCGGGCGATGATCGATCATTTCGGCCTCGACGTGGTGCAGGCCTATATGGGCCATGTGCAGGACAATGCCGAGGAAAGCGTGCGCCGGGTGATCGGCGCCCTGAAGGATTCAATGTTTACAGCGCACACAGATCAGGGCGCGGTGATCAAAGTGGCGATCCGGGTGAACCGCGAAACCCGCTCGGCGGTGGTCGATTTCACCGGCACCAGCCCGCAGCAGCCGGACAATTTCAACGCCCCCGAGCCGGTGGCCCGCGCCGCCGTGCTCTATGTGTTCCGCTGCATGGTCCAGGGCGATATCCCGATGAACGCGGGCTGCCTGCGCCCGATCGAGATCATCACGCCGGAAGGCTGCATGCTCAATCCGCGCTATCCCGCCGCCGTGGTGGCCGGCAATGTGGAAACCAGCCAGGCGGTCACCGATGCGCTGTTCGCGGCATTGGGCGCGCTCGGCTCGGCGCAAGGCACCATGAACAATCTCACCTTCGGCAACGAGACCTATCAATATTACGAAACCATCTGCTCCGGCGCTCCGGCCGGCGAGGGCTTTGACGGCGCCGATGCGGTGCATACCCATATGACCAATTCGCGCCTCACCGATCCGGAAATCCTCGAATGGCGTTTCCCGGTGGTGCTGGAGGATTTCCACATCCGCCGCGGCTCGGGCGGGCGCGGGCGCTGGAACGCCGGCGGCGGCACCATCCGCACCATCCGCTTTCTCGAGCGCATGCATTGCGCCATCCTCTCCAGCCGGCGCAGGATCGCCCCGCCCGGCATTTTCGGCGGCGCCGACGGCGAGCCGGGGCAAAACCGGGTGCGGCGAGCAGGCGGGCGCATGGAAGAGCTGAAAGGCTGCGATCAGACCGAGATCGATGCCGGCGAGGCCATCATCATCCAGACCCCGACAGGAGGCGGTTTCGGCAAGGCGGAATGAGATAGTAACTTCTCTAAGCGTCATTCCGGCGAAAGCCGGAATCCGGCAAATGTGGCCATGCATCGGGCGACTTATGGATCCCGGAGCAAGTCCGGGATGACGAATAATCAGGGCCGTGATGGCGCGGCTCGGATTATGCCCCCCTCTCTGAGCGTCATTCCGGCGAAAATGGAAATCCAGAGATGAAAGGCGTACGATTTCCAATGACTTGGCGGGATACGCGTGATAAGGCAGCGCCATGACCGCAATCCGCAAACCCACCCTCACCGACATGGCGCTGATCGTCTCGCTGGGATTCATCTGGGGCACCTCATTCCTGGCGATCAAATTCGCGGTGCGCGAGTTCGCCCCCACCAGCGTTGCGGCCATCCGCATCTGGATCGCCTTTGTCATGCTGTTCGGGGTCATGCTGTGGAAAGGTCAGCGTTTTTCGCTGAATCCCAAATTCTGGGGCGCCATTCTGTTCGTCGGCATTTTCAACACCAGCATGCCCTTCTTCCTGATTTCCTGGGCCGAGCAGACCGTCGATTCCGGCATCGCCGCCCTGCTGATGGGCACCAGTCCGCTGCTGGCGATGGTCGGCAGCCATTTCACCACCAATGACGACCATCTCAGCGCGCCGAAGCTGATCGCCGTGGCGCTGGGCATGACCGGCGTCCTGCTGGTGGTCGGGGTCGAGGCGGTGACCGGGCTCGGGCGCAATCTGATCGCCCAATTGGCGATCTTTTCCGCCAGTCTGTGCTATGTCGCCTCCGGCATGTTCGTGCGCCGCTTCACCCATGTGTCGGTGGAAAGCTTCACCGCCGCCATTCTGCTGGTGGGCGCCCTGTCGCTCACCCCCTGGCTCGCTCACTCGGCCATGCAGGCGGGCGGCATCGCCACCGTCAAACCCCTGCTGGCCCTGCTCTATCTCGGCCTGGTGCCGACGGGGCTTGCCTATCTCATTCGCTTCTATCTCATCCGCAGCGTCGGCTATTCCTATACCGTGCTCGGCATTTATATCATCCCGGTGGTGGGGGTGCTGCTGGGCAATCTGGTGCTGGGCGAGCCTCTGGAGACCACCACCCTGCTGGCGCTGGCGCTGATCATCAGCGGCATCGTCTATGCCCGCCTGAAAGCCTGAGCGCTTCGCGGCGGGACAGGCCCGGCCCGCAATGCCTCAGCTATTATCGACCGTCACCGGATTGTCGAAAAACACGATCACGGGCGGCGCGCCATATTTGTCGGTGACGAAGGCTTTCCAATTGTCGTTATAGACCGCCTCGGCGGCGGCGCGGCTTTCCCAGAAGTAAGCCCCGCCCACGGTCTTGCCGTCTTCCGAGCGCAGATAATGCTTGCGCTTCAACCCCGGCAAATCCTTGTATTTCGGGGCGCTGCCCTCGAACATCTCGGTCGCCTCTTCAAGGCTGACCGGATGCGTGAGCGGGAACTGAACCAGTGCCATTATCATGCTTGTGTCCTTCGCTTTGCCGTCAGGCCGCCGGGGCGGCCGCATCCGGCTCCTTTGTTTCACGGCGAAGGAGTTTACCATTCAGATGCAGCAGGACAAGGATCGTCTTGATCTGCACATAAACCAGCGGCAGATGCAGCACGAAATAGGTGATCGAGAACTTGTCGACCATCCCGCCGGTCACCAGGCCCTTATTGATGAAGAACAGGCCCATCACCGTAAAGGCAACGCCCGGGCAGATGGCGGCATAGGAAATGACGCTCTTGCCCTCGCCGCGGATGAAGGTCTCATAATAGCCGATGCGTTTGAGTACCTCATGGCCCAGCAGGCCGAAGATGATTTGCAGCGCGATGATCACCATGAACATCACCGCATGCTCCATCGGCTGCGATGGCGCGCCGAAATTATGGTGCAGGCCCATGCTGATGCGGTAAAACGCAATGCCGAGCACGGTGAGGATCGGGATGACGATCCACAGCGACACTGCCGCTTCCTTGTTGACGCCGTGGTTAAACATGGCCCGGAAGCCGAGCACGATCTTCACAACGCCGAACAGCACCGCAAAGCTGGCAAAGGTGATCGCCAGCATCAGGCCGATGCCGGAGACGGTTTTGCTGTGGCTCATGGCGCCCGGCGCGGCAAAGCCGACCGACAGCATGGAAAACGCGAAGATCGACAGCATCTGTGCCAGTGAGTTGTTTTTCTCGCAGTCAAAATGCCCGGTCACCAGAATGCGTGAGAAATATTCAAGAAACACCAGCACCGCATAAACCGCCGTGGCGCCAAATGCGACAAGCGCAAACGGGAACAGCACCTCACGCACTTCCCACAGATTGGGCACAAACAGCGCCCCCATCGCAAAGCCGACATTGATCGCCATGGCCACGGTGAGCGGAATCGCCATCAGCTGCACTTCGGCATTAGACGAGCGCAGAGTCTCATAGGCCGGAGTTTTGCGGAAGGCGGCGAACTCCATAAAGTTCCACACCAGCAGGCGGTAATGCAGCAGGCCGAACAGCACCATCATCAGCGCCGCAGCGCCCACAAAGACCTGCATGACAAGGTCATTACCGGTAAACACCGCCGCCATGTGGTTAAAGGTCGGGATGGGCGAGCCCTTATGGGGCATCATGTAGAGAAGATAGACGAAGAACGAGACGGAAAGACCACCCGCCCCCAGTGAGGCAAGAAAGTACATGGGAGAATAGCTCTCTCCCAGATGACGGCGCAAAGACATTGGCCAGCTCCTTCGAAACACAATCAAGCCCGGCACAGAACCGAGCATTTCCCATATTAGTTAATGCTAATATAGAAGATTGAAAGAGCCGCTTACAGTGATTTGATCACTGTATAACGCATTGTTTTTTCAAGGTTTGGCGTCAGGCGCCCGATAAGTCAGCGGCGGAAGGCCCTTGCGGCGCTGGCCGTGCCGACCGTCTTGCCCTTGGCGTCGAGCGCCCGCACCGTCCAGCGATATTTATGGCTCTGGCCGCGCGGCGGACTGGAGCACGTCCCGAAAAGTGGGAACCGGTTTTCGGATAAGGCGTGCGATCTAAAAAGCACGCCCCGAAAAGCGGTGACTGGTTTTCGGATAAAGACGTGCGTTAAAATATCTAACGCCGGAAGGCCCTTGCGGCGCTGGCCGTGCCGACCGTCTTGCCCTTGGCATCGAGCGCCCGCACCGTCCAGCGATATTTATGGCTCTGGCCGCGCGGCGGACATGGCCCCTTATAGGAAAACGCCCCGCGCGCCACCCGGGCGCCCTTATAGGCCACCGTGCCGCCGCCGTGATAATAGGACGGCATGTTCAAATCCCGCATCTGGAAGCGCAAGCGCTTCACCCCGCGCGGCACGCCCGACAGCCGGAAGGCCGGCGAGCGCGAGGCGCAGGCATCGGATTTGGACCAGGAGAAGGAAACCCCCATCGCCTGAGCGCTGCCCGGCAGCAGGGTCATCCCCGCCGCAAGGGTCAAGGCCGCCAGCGCGGCCGAAACGGATAATAGTCTCGTCATCTGAGCCCCCATCATTTGTCTGCGAATGCCGCATTATAAGCTGCCATTGTGACGCAATTCGGGTAGATATCGAAAATGAAGGGCCCATCCGGGTCG
>PKTQ01000030.1 GCA_002869085.1 Hyphomicrobiales bacterium
CTTGCTCTTGCCCTTGCTCTTGCCCTTATCCGTGCCCTGGTTCTGCATCTGCTCGATTTCCATCAGCGCCCGGCGATATTCGACCGGCATCACTTTCACGAAATGCGGCAGATAGTCCGCCCAGTTCTGCAGGATATCCGCAGCGCGGCTGGAATTGGTATAGCGATGATGGTTTTCGATCAATTGCTTCAAGCGCATCGCATCGAACTCGGAAATATGGTGGTTGATGTCGATCAGCCCATGGGTTTCCAGATCCCCGGCCTGATGGCCGCTGATGCGCAGCGCATCCTCCTCGGACGGGATCGGCTCCAGCTCGACCATGGCCAGATTGCAGCGCTTGGCGAAATCGCCCTCCATGTCGAGCACATAGGCAATGCCGCCGGACATGCCGGCCGCGAAATTGCGCCCGGTCTGGCCGATCACCACCACCACGCCGCCGGTCATATATTCGCAGCCGTGATCGCCGGTGCCTTCCACCACCGCCACCGCGCCGGAATTGCGCACCGCGAAGCGCTCGCCGGCCACGCCGCGGAAATAGCACTCGCCGGTGATGGCGCCGTAAAGCACCGTATTGCCGACGATAATGCTCTGTTCCGGCACGATCTGCGTCTCTTCGGGCGGCCGCACGATCAGCCGTCCGCCGGACAGGCCCTTGCCCACATAGTCATTGCCCTCGCCGATCAGGTCGAGGGTGAGCCCATGGGCCGCGAAGGCGCCGAAGCTCTGCCCGGCCGTGCCGCGCAGCTTCACATAGATCGTGTCCTCCGGCAGGCCCTTATGGCCGTAGCGGCGGGCGATCTCGCCGGACAGCAATGTGCCGGCGGTGCGGTCGGTATTGCCGATCGCAGTTTCGATCTGCACCGGCGTGCGGCTCTCGAGCGCCGGCATGGCCTCCTTGATCAGCTTGCGGTCCAGCACTTCGGTGATGCTGTGCTGCTGGCGCTCATTGTTGAAAATGGCGTCGCCGCCAAGCGCTTTGGGCTTGTGGAACAGGCGCTTGAAATCAAGCCCCTCGGCCTTCCAGTGCCGGATCGCCTCGTCCTGGTCCAGCAGGTCGGACTGGCCGATCAGCGCATCGAAATCGGCAATGCCCATCTCGGCCATGATCTGGCGCGCCTCCTCGGCCACGAAGAAGAAATAATTGATCACATGCTCGGGCAGGCCGGTAAAGCGCTTGCGCAGCACCGGATCCTGGGTGGCGATGCCCACCGGGCAGGTATTCAGATGGCATTTGCGCATCATCAGGCACCCCGCCGCGATCAGCGGCGCGGTGGCGAAGCCGAACTCGTCCGCGCCCAACAGCGCGCCGATCACCACATCGCGCCCGGTGCGCAGGCCGCCATCGACCTGCACCCGGATGCGGCTGCGCAGCCGGTTCAGCACCAGGGTCTGGTGGGTTTCGGCGAGGCCGATCTCCCACGGGCTGCCCGCATGCTTGATCGAGGTGAGCGGGCTGGCGCCGGTGCCCCCGTCATAGCCGGAAATGGTCACATGGTCGGCCTTGGCCTTCGACACGCCGGCCGCCACCGTGCCGACCCCGATTTCCGACACCAGCTTCACCGAAATGTTGGCGAATTCATTGGCGTTCTTCAAATCGAAAATCAACTGCGCCAGATCCTCAATCGAATAGATATCGTGATGCGGCGGCGGCGAGATCAGGCCGACGCCGGGGGTGGAATGGCGCACCTTAGCGATGACCGGATTGACCTTATGGCCCGGGAGCTGGCCGCCCTCGCCGGGCTTGGCCCCCTGCGCCATCTTGATCTGGATCATGTCCGAATTGACCAGATATTCAGTGGTCACCCCGAACCGCCCCGAAGCCACCTGCTTGATGGCCGAGCGCATCGAATCCCCATTGGGCCGGGGCTTGAACCGGTCCGGCTCCTCGCCGCCCTCGCCGGTATTGGACTTGGCGCCCATGCGGTTCATGGCGATCGCCAGTGTGGTATGGGCCTCGCGCGAGATGGAGCCGAACGACATGGCGCCAGTGGCGAAACGCTTGACGATCTCCGCCGCCGGGGTCACCTCCTCAAGAGGGATCGGCTTGCGCCCCGACGCCTCCGCCGGCTTGATGCGGAACAGGCCGCGCAGGGTCATCAACTGGCTGTTCTGTTCATTCACCATCCGGGCGAACGCGTCATATTGCTCCTGGTTGTTGCCGCGCACCGCATGCTGCAGATGAGCGACGCTGTCCGGCGTCCAGGCATGGGCCTCGCCCCGGAAGCGGAACGCATATTCCCCGCCCACATCGAGCGCGTTTCTGTGCACCGCCGAATTGCCGAAGGCCTGCCGGTGGCGCTCGACCGTCTCCTCGGCGATCTCCTTCAGGCCCACACCTTCGATGCGCCCGCCCGTGCCGGTGAAATATTGCTCGATGAAGTCGCTATTGAGCCCGACCGCATCGAAAATCTGGGCGCCGCAATAGGACTGATAGGTGGAGATGCCCATTTTCGACATCACCTTCAGCATGCCCTTGTTCAGCGCCTTGATATAGCTGCGATGGATCTTCTTCAGGCTCATATCCTCGCCGACCTGCCGGGCGATGCTGTCCAGGGTCTCGAACGCCAGATAAGGATTGATCGCCTCGGCGCCGTAACCGGCCAGGGTGCAGAACTGATGCGCCTCGCGCGCCTCGCCGGTTTCGACCACCAGCCCCACCGAAGTGCGCAGGCCCTTGCGGATCAGGTGATGATGCACCGCCGATGTCGCCAGCAGCGAGGGGATCGGAACCCGGCCCGAGCCGGCCAGCCGGTCGGACAGGATGATGATGTTATAGCCCTCGCGCACCCGCTTCTCCGCGCGCTCGCAGATGCGGTCCAGCCGCTCTTTCATCCCTTCGGCGCCGTTTTCGGCCGCATAGGTGATATCGATGGTGATGGTCAGGAACTCATTATCGCCGACCTCGCCGATCACCCGGATCTTCTCCAGATCCTCATTGGTCAGAATGGGCTGGCGCACTTCCAGGCGCTTGATATTGGCGGTGCCTTCGAGGTCGAGCAGATTCGGGCGCGGCCCGATGAACGAGATCAGCGACATCACCAGTTCCTCGCGGATCGGATCGATCGGCGGATTGGTGACCTGGGCGAATAATTGCTTGAAATAAGTGTGCAGCAGTTTCGGCCTTGACGACAGCGCCGACAGGGGGGTGTCGGTGCCCATCGAGCCCAGCGCCTCCTGACCGGTGCGCGCCATCGGGATCATCAGGAACTTCAGATCCTCCTGGCTATAGCCGAACAATTGCTGGCGCTGCATCAATGTGCCCTGCGGATGGGCCGAGGACGAGCGCACCTGCGGCACTTCCTCGAGCTTGATCTGGGTACGGTCGAGCCAGGACTGGTAATTGTGCCGGCTGGCCAGGGTCTGCTTGATCTCGTCATCGGAGATGATGCGTCCCTCTTCCAGGTCGATCAGCAGCATCTTGCCCGGCTGCAGCCGCCATTTGCTGACGATCCGCTCCTCGGCCACCGGCAGCACGCCCATTTCCGAAGCCAGGATCACATGGCCGTCATCGGTCACCAGATAGCGCGCCGGACGCAGGCCGTTGCGGTCCAGCGTGGCGCCGATCTGCCGTCCATCGGTAAACGCCACCGCCGCCGGGCCGTCCCACGGCTCCATCAGCGCGGCATGGTGCTCGTAAAAGGCGCGGCGCTGGTCGTCCATCAGCGGATTGCCGTCCCAGGCTTCCGGGATCAGCATCATCATGGCATGGGCCAGCGAATAGCCGCCATTGACCAGCAGCTCCAGCGCATTGTCAAAACAGGCCGAATCCGAACGCCCGCCCGGCGGGATCACCGGCCATAGTTTTTCCAGATCCTCGCCCAGAATATCCGACTTCATGGTGGCATAGCGCGCCGCCATCCAGTTGGTGTTGCCGCGCACCGTGTTGATCTCGCCATTATGGCAGATCATCCGGAACGGATGCGCCAGCGACCAGGTCGGGAAAGTATTGGTGGAAAAGCGCTGATGCACCAGCGCGATCGCCGATTCCATGTCCTCGTCGGTCAGGTCGGGATAATAGCCGCCGACCTGATCGGCCAGCAGCATGCCCTTATAGAGCAGGGTGCGGCTCGACATGGAGGAGGCATAATAATCATCGACGCCCGGCATATGCAGCGCCATCACCCGCGTATAAGCGGATTTGCGGATTACATAGAGCTTGCGCTCAAAGGCATCCTGATCCGGGCAATTCTCGCCCCGGCCGATAAACACCTGCATATGCACCGGCTCGGTCGGCCGCACCGATTCGCCCAGGCCCTCGCTGTTCACCGGCACGTCGCGCCAGCCGAGCAGGGTCTGGCCCTCTTCCTCGATCTGGATCGACAGCACCTTGATGATCGCCGCCCTTGTCTCGTCGTTTTGCGGCAGGAACAACTGCCCGACCCCATAATTGCCCGCTTCCGGCAGCGCGAAGCCTTCTTGCTGCGCGACCTTGCGCAAAAACCCATCCGGCATCTGAATCAGAATGCCGGCGCCGTCGCCGGCGCGCGGATCGGCGCCAACCGCGCCGCGATGCTCCAGATTGCGCAGAATGCTCAGCCCGTCGGCAATGATCTTGTGGCTCTTTTTGTTGTGAATATTGGCGATGAAGCCGATGCCGCAGGCATCATGTTCCTGCGCCGATTCATACAGGCCCTGGGGTTCGGGAAAGCCCGGTGTGCGCGTCACCGCCGGTTTTTCCGCATCGCTGGCCGCAGATTGCAGATTGGCGTTATGACTGTTCCAGTTATCCATCCTCAAACCCTTTCCACCCATGTCCTCGCGCAGCCGTTCCGTCCAACCGCGAGACTTGGGGTCTCCCGGAGACATCAGCGCCGCCCGATCCAGATTATGCATTCCGGCTTCGGCGGGCCAGACAATACCGGCTTCGCTCGATTTATGAAAACCGCCGACTGGAGTGCACCGCCCCTGCGGTGAATCCAGGCAGCCTACGCAGCCATCGACCATCTCATGAAACTGATTGGACTGGTTCAGACAGGCTTCCGGACAGTCCGGTCAGCGCTGTCGGCAAACCATACGGTAGCGGCTGCGCCAATAGGACAACATTCTTGTCCTATTGGAGAGCCAAAATGCCAGAAATTGAGCGGGGAAGCAAGATAGGACTTCAGCAAATACGCATATGAGCTGTCCATTTTGACCGGTATCAGGGCGGAAATCACCGCCGGCCCTCGCCCCCGCCGCCCTATTCGCGAACGTCATCGCGCTCCCGCACCGCCATCAGGGTCGCGGTCATGGTGGCGATCAGCTTCTCCCCCTCCGCCGTGGCCGCAAAGGCCCGGGCCTCGCTGACGGTGATGGTCCGCCCCGGCTTGATCACCTCGCCGACGAAACGGAAACGCGCCCCCCGCCCCGGCGCCAGCAGATTGGTTTTCAGCTCGATGGTCAGCACCGCCGCATCCGCCGGCATCAGGGAGAAGGCGGCATAGCCGCAGGCGCTGTCGAGCGCCGTGGTGAGAATGCCCGCATGCACGAAGCCATGCTGCTGGCAAAAGCGCGCATCATAAGCCATCGCCAGCTCCGCCCGCCCCGGCGCCAGCGCGGTCATTTCTATGCCAAGGCTGTGCATGGCCCTTTGTTTGGCGAAACTGGCGCGCACCCGCGCCTCATAATCGGGATTCAGCGGGGTAAAGGCCGCCATGGCTCAGATCCTTCAACGCAGTCTGTGACAACACCCCCCACCATAGCCGAACGCCGTGCTATCATCCATGGCTTGATCTTGCCCCTTCCTTTGCCTATGCACGAGGCACGCCGCAGGCGGGGGGCGGAAATGAGGATGGGGTGCGCATGGATTATCATCACAAACAACTGGGCTTCGTGCTGATTTCAGTGTTCGTGATCGTCTTTCTGTTCCTTGTCGATCTGTTGGTGCTCAGCATCATCTTCTGGCACGACCAGGTGCCGGCCTTCGCCAATGCGCTGCTGATCATCGCTACCCTGGCGGTGGTCGTGCTCGCGGTCCTGTTTTCCAGCATGACAATTGCCATCAATGATGGCGAGCTGATCTGGCATTTCAGCCTCGGCTTCTGGAAGAACCGCATCCCGCTGCACCACATCGCCGCCTGTGCGCCGGTGCAGAACAAATGGTGGTATGGCTGGGGCATCCACAGGGTCGCCGGCGGCTGGCTTTATAATGTCTCCGGCTTCGAGGCGGCCGAACTGCGCCTGACGGATGGCCGCCTGATCCGTCTCGGCAGCGACGAGGTCGGCAAACTGATCGCCGCCATCGACAGCGCCCGCGGCTGAACCGCCCCCGGCCGGCCGCTCATTCCCCCTTCCACATGCCCCGCCCCGCCGGGGCTCACAAAACCCTGACGGCAACGTGATTTGCTTGTGAGCGCCTGGCTGCGCACATGTTGAGCCATGGCCGCACGAAAAAAGCGGCCGCCATTTGATCCGCCGCCGCGCCGCCGCGCCCGGCGCAATATGAAGGAGTTCCCCCATGAGCAAATCCGCCGCGACTTCGATGATGGTGGCCGGCGCCATGACCGCCGCCCTCACCCTGGCCGCCGCCCCGACGGCTGAGGCCGCCAAGATGGAAAAATGCTTCGGCATCGCCAAGGCCGAACAGAATGACTGCGCCGCCGGACCCGGCACCTCCTGCGCCGGCACCTCCACCATTGATTATCAGGGCAATGCCTGGAAGCTGGTGCCCAAGGGCACTTGCGAGAAGACCGAGCGCGGCGACAGCGGCAAATTCGGCAGCCTGACCAAGACCGACGATATCTAAAGCCCGCGCTCTGCCATGGCCCCCACCTCCCACCCACGGCTTTGCAACCAGGGCGGCCCGGTTCCGGCTTCGGCCGGAATCGGGCTGAAAGCCATGCATTGCGATGAAATCCTCAGCAGCCGGCCCCGGATCGGCTGGTTCGAGTTTCATGCCGAAAACTATATGGGCGCCGGCGGCCTGCCGCACCGGCAGCTCACCGCCATCGCCGCCCATTATCCACTGTCCATGCACGGGGTCGGCCTGTCGCTGGGCGGCGAGGCGCCGCCGGACAAGGCGCATCTGCAAAGGCTGCGCGCCCTCGCCGAGCGCTACCGGCCCGGCCTCGTCTCCGAGCATCTCGCCTGGTGCGGGCGCGGCGGACACTATTTCAACGATCTGCTGCCCACCCCCTATACGCCCCGGACCCTGGAGCGTCTTTGCGCCCATGTGGACCTTGTGCAAACAGCGCTCGGCCGGCAGATCCTGATCGAGAACCCGGCCGTCTATCTGAGGTTTGAGGAGAGCTGCCTCACCGAGACCGAATTCCTGGAAAAGCTCACCCGGGCCACCGGCTGCGGCCTGCTGCTCGACGTCAATAATGTCCATGTCAGCGCCGTCAATCTGGGTTTTGAGCCGCTCGCCTATCTCGAAGCCTTTCCCGTCCATGCGGTGGCTGAGATTCATCTGGCCGGTCATCTGGACGAAAGCTCTGCGGCCGGCGCGCCCCTGCTGATCGACGATCACGGCAGCCCGGTCGCCGAGCCCGTTTGGCAATTATTCGCCGCCGCCCTGCGGCTATGCGGCCCGGTGCCCGCGCTTATTGAGCGCGACAACAACATCCCGCCCCTGGCCGAGCTGATGCGCGAGGCCGCCCGCGCCGATCAAATGCTGGCCGCCGAGGCCCGGACCGCGCCGGGCGCCCTGAGGGCCGCCTCATGAGCCCCGCCCCGGACATGCTGGACCGCTTTGCGGTTGCCCTGATGCGCCCCGGCGCCGCGCCGCCGCAAGGGCTCTGCGCCGCAAAGGCTCCAGACATGGCCGCGCGCTTCAATGTCTATCGCAACAACGTCTTTGCCGGCCTGATCGAGGCGCTGGCCAGCGCCTATCCGGTGACGGCGCGGCTGGTGGGTGAGGAGTTTTTCACCATTATGGCCCGCGAGTTCATCATCGCCCATCCGCCCGCATCCCCGGTCCTGCTGGAATTCGGCGCCGAATTGCCTGAATTTCTGGCAAGCTTTCCCCCCGCCGCCGCCCTCCCTTATCTGCCGGATATGGCCCGCTTCGAGGCGGCCTGGCTCGGCGCCTTTCATGCCGCCGACGCCGCCCCTCTGGCTGCGGCGGATTTCGCCGCCATCGCCCCGGAGCAGATGGCCGCTCTGCGCCTTGATCTCGCCCCGGCTGCCCGCGCCCTTTCCTCGCCCTGGCCGCTCCTGCATATCTGGCAGGCCCATCAGGGCGAGACGGAGCCTGAATTTATCGATATTGAACGCCCCGGCGGCGATCTCCTCATCACAAGGCCGGCCTATGAGGTTCTGATCTCGCCCCTGCCGCCCGGCGGCGCGGATTTCGCCGCCGCGCTCGTGCGCGGCGAGGCGCTGGGCCGGGCCGCCGAAGCGGCGCGATGCGCCGATGCGCGCTTTGACCTTACCGCCGCCCTCGCCGCGCTCATCCGCGGCGGCGCCTGTAGCCATTTGTCCCTCACCGCCAAGCCCTGACCCTGAAGAGGCCCGCCATGAACACCGCCGCCCCCGCCAGCCCCGCAGCCGCATCCGGCCCCCTCGCGCTCATCCGCAAATCCGTCAACAAATGGGTCTGCCTGTGCGAAATGATCCCCCATGCCTTCATTGCGCTGCTGGCGCGTCTGGTGATTGCGCTTGTGTTCTTCAAATCGGCCCGCACCAAGGTCGATGGCTTTTCCATCAAGGACAGCACCTTCTTTCTGTTCGAGAACGAATATGACCTGCCGCTGATCGACCCGACCCTGGCCGCCTATCTCGCCACCATCGCCGAACATCTGTTTCCGGTGCTGCTGGTGATCGGCCTTGCCTCGCGCTTCAGCGCCGCCGCCCTGCTGATCATGACCCTGACCATCCAGATTTTCGTCTATCCGGGCGCCTATAATCTGCACGGGTTGTGGGCGGTCGCCCTGCTGATCATCCTGGCGCGCGGCCCCGGCCTGTTGTCGGCGGACCATCTGATCAAGCAAAAATTCCGCAGCGGGAATTAGTTGGCCTGATCCGGCGCTTTTGCCATACTCCGGCGGCGGGCCCCGCGCCCGGCACATCTGAACCCCGCCCTGGAGACCATCATGACCCGGCGCATCGCCCCCTTCGGCACCTGGAGTTCCCCCATCACCCCTGAGCGCGCCGCCAAAGGCGCCCGGCGCTATAGCGATCTGACCGGTTTTGGCGATCGGATATTCTGGTGCGAGGGCCGCCCGGAGGAAGGCGGGCGCAATGTCATCGTCATGGCCCCGGCCGCCGGCGGCGCGCCCATCGACCTGCTGCCCGAAGGCTTCAGCGCCCGCTCCAAGGTGCATGAATATGGCGGCGGCGCCTTTCTGGTCGCAAAAGCCGGGCTGTATTTCGTCAATGCGGACGATCAGGACATCTATCATCTGGCGACGGACGGCGCCGCCGCGCCGCGCCGCATCACCAGCCGCCCGGACATGCGTTTTGCCGATGGCTGTCACGACCCGCTGCGAAACCGCCTGATCATGGTGGCGGAGCAGCGCCCGGAGCCGGGCGATCCGCACCGGGTCGATAATCTGCTGGTGTCGGTTTCCCTTGGCTCCGAAAACCTTGGGCAGGTGGAAACCCTGCGGGCGGGGCGCGATTTCTATGCCGCCCCGCGCCTTGACGCCGAAGCCATGAAGCTGGCCTGGCTCGAATGGTCCCTGCCCGCCATGCCCTGGGAAGCCAGCGAGCTGTGGCTGGCCGCCCTCGGCAAGGATGGCCGCCCGCAGGAGCCGGCGCGCATGGCCGGCGGCGATGATGCCATGGCCGGCGAGCCGCAATGGGACGAGGACGGGAGCCTGTGGTTCATCGGCGATGACAGCGGCTGGGCCAGCCTGCACCGGCTGGATGCAAACGGCGCCGTCACCACTCTGCCCCTCGACGGCCATGAGTTCGGCCAGCCCATGTGGGGCCTTGGGCAAAAGAGCTATCTGATCGCCCCCGGCGGCGCGGTTCTGGCCGCCGCCCACTGCGCCGGAGAATTGCGCCTGCTCAGCCATGACGGCCGCCAATGGAGCCGCGAGGTCAGCGAGGCGCGCCAGATCGCGGGCTTGGGCGCGGCGGGCGGGCGCTGCTTTGCCGTCGCCGCCACCGATTATGCCCCCGCCGCCATTATTGAATTGAACAGCGGCAAACCCGTCAGCGCCGCCACGCCGCGCCTCGATAAGGGCGATATCTCGGTGCCCCGCCCGGTCAGCTTCGAGGCAGCGGGCGGCGCAACCGCCCACGCGCTTTATTACCCGCCCTGCAACAGCCGCCGGACCGGACCGCCGGGGAGCGCCCCGCCGATGATCGTCTCCGCCCATGGCGGCCCCACCGGCATGGCCGATCGCGGGCTGAAGCTGAAAATCCAGTATTGGACCAGCCGTGGTTTTGCCTGGCTCGATGTGGATTATCGCGGTAGCACCGGCCATGGCCGCGACTATCGCCGGGCGCTGGACGGCTATTGGGGCCTCAGCGATGTGGAGGACGTGGCCGCCGGCGCGCTTCACATGGCCGAAACCGGGCTGGCCGACCCGGACCGGCTGCTGATTTCCGGCAGCAGCGCCGGCGGATACACCGTGTTGCGCGCCCTTTGCGAAACCGATATTTTCGCCGCCGGCGCCAGCACTTACGGCATTGGCGATCTTAAAAAACTGCTCGA
>PKTQ01000397.1 GCA_002869085.1 Hyphomicrobiales bacterium
CGGCCGGCAGCCGAATAATCGGTTCTTAAATTACGTGATTTAAAAAATGGCGTCGCTGTGCGGCGCCATTTCTTTTACGATTTCAGTAGATCAGAACATCCATCTTCTTAAATATAAACCTGATGATCGCCGGTTTATTGTTTTATCTATAATATATATTTATATATTATATGTTTTATATTGTTGAAATTCATCAATTCAGGGTTTTGTTGCGACAATATGCATAATTGATTTATGCCAATTACGCCCTAGGATGATAAGGTCTAGGGGGCATTCGCGTTGAGACCGGCGCGGGCATAACAGATCAATATACCTTCCCGGAATTCAGTGCGAGTTCTTGCGGGGAGGTTTGTCATGCTGATCAGATCAATTCACCAATATTGCAAGGGCCTGTGCGGGGCGGTTGCCGCCCTGTCCGTTCTGGCTGTCCTGTCGGCCGGCGTGATGCTGATGGCCGGCTTCGGCGCCAATGGCGCCCTGGCGATGACTGGGGGCAAGGCGGGCACGCCCGCCACCCTGGCCACACCGCCGGTCAAGGCCAAACCCCCGATCATCGGGACGATAAAAACACCGCTGCAGAAGGTGCCGCTCGGAAAGCTGACCGGGGGCGGCGGCGCGAAAATCACACCGCCCGGCATTAGCGGTCACCCGCCTCCGCTCGGCAAGATTCCGCCCGGGCTGAAGACACCGCCGGGGAGCAAGATCCCGCCCGGCACCAAGATCCCACCCGGCACCAAGATCCCGCCACCGGGCCAGACACCGCCCGGCTGCCCACCCAATTGTCCGCCGGAAACCCCGCCGCAGACACCGCCCGGTTGCCCGCCTAACTGCCCACCGGAAACCCCGCCGCAGACACCGCCCGGTTGCCCGCCCAATTGTCCGCCCGGCACGCCTCCGTCTTATCCGCCAGCTTACCCGCCGGCTTATCCGCCCTATGGATACGGCACGCCCTGTCCGTCATGCCAGCCCTGCGTGAGCTGTCAGCCCTGTGTGAGTTGCCAGCCATGTTATAGCTGCGGGCAACCCTGTTATGGCTGCGGACAGCCCTGCGCGCCGCAAATGCCACCGGGGACCTATTATCCGCCGGCCTATCCACCGGCTTATCCACCGGCCTACCCGCCGGCACAACCACCGGAAACACCGCCCGGCCAGCCGCCTGGATGCCCGCCCAATTGCCCGCCTCCGGAAACTCCGCCCGGTGAGCCGCCCGGATGCCCGCCCAATTGCCCGCCGGAAACGCCTCCCGGTGAGCCGCCTGGATGTCCGCCCAATTGCCCACCGGAAACTCCGCCCGGCAAGCCGCCCGGATGCCCGCCCAATTGCCCACCGGACACGCCTCCCGGTAAGCCGCCCGTGACTCCGCCTGAAAAGCCTCCGGCCAAGCCGCCGGGATGCCCGCCCGATTGTCCGGATCCGGACAAGCCCGCCACGCCGCCGGTCAAGCCTGACCCCGACTGCGTCCAGGGTTATTTCTGGGACGGCGAGCTGTGCCGGCTGATCACGCCGACCCTGCCCCCCTGCCCTGAGGGCCAGCAGCGCATTGGCAAGATTTGCTATTGCAAACCCGGCCTGAGCTGGAACGCGCGCTATGGCCGCTGCCTGCCGATTCCGCAGGCCAATCCGGGCTTTGCCACCGTGCCCGGCAGCATTGTCTGCCCCCGTGGGCAGAGCTGGAACGGGCGGCAATGCGTGTGGAACTACCGGCCGCCGGCCTACCGGCCCACGCCGAAGAGGCCGAATACCGGCCCCATTTATTGCCGCAAGGGCCAGTATTGGAACGGCCGGCAATGCGTGTGGCGCTGGACGCGGCCGACCCGAAAGCCGGGCGTGCGCAGGCCGCCGATCTGGACCCCCGGTCTGCGGACCCCACCGCGCCGGCCGCCGGGGGTGACGCGGCCAACCCGGCCGACCACCGGCATCAGGCCGCAACGGCCCAATGTCTCCGCCGGGCCTTTGTTGAAGATGAAGGCGCCGGTTAAAATGATCACACGGCCGATGAAAATCATCTGCGGCAAGGGGCAGAGATATGTCTCCTCGCTGGGCCGATGCGTCAATGTGGTCAAATAA
>PKTQ01000046.1 GCA_002869085.1 Hyphomicrobiales bacterium
GCGCCATTGCTCGGTCTCGCCTTTGCGGAAAAAGCTTTTCGCGTGTTCGGGGCGCTCGGAAAAACCGTCTTTCTGCTCAAGGGTCTGCAGGGATTTGAACGATGAGTTCTCGATCGCCCGTTTGATCTCCTTCTCGCTCTTGTTGAGCTGAATAAAACGGGTCAGTTTGGTGAAATGGGTCTTGGGGTCCTGCAGCAGATCCTCATATTTGAGCACCAGCAGGCTGGGATGGGACCGCTTGGTCCAACTGCGGACATTGGTCGACCAGTCGGCGGGCTTTTCAAAAACCAGCTTGCCGCCACCTTGAGATTTCATGTCTTTGTCGGCCATCAGTTCGATGGTCTGATCCAGCGTCAGATTAAAATGGGGCGCTGCCGAAACCACAACGTCGAGCGGATTGCGCACGATATAGACCGCGCCGATCGTGACGTTCAGATTGATGATATTGTGGCCCCGCTCCTGACCGAGATAGGAATGGGTCTTGAGAAAGACGGGAATTTCCCGGCCCGCCGTCAGCCGGGCCTGAACCTTGGCCCGGTTGCGGGTCACGGCCCGGTCATTGGTGACGTCGAAATCCTTGCCGAACATGTCCAGATACCAGGCGCTGAGGGCCTCGCTGGGGATGAAGTTCGACATTCTCTCGAAAGAGACCGGATCGGCCTCGCCGCTGAACAGATTGGCCAGAAAGGCGCGCAGCCAGGTATTGCCGGATTTGGGGTAGGAGGCGAGCCAGATAATTCCTTGCATGTCCAAGCCTTCTCGTTTGCGTTTGGTCCCGTTAATGGCGGCTCGGCGGCGCCAGCGTCAACCTTAAATATAGGGTGAGCGGTGATTTGCCCCGGAAAATGTCAGGATTGGCCCAATTCCTCCAGCCTTTTGCGGGCGGTTTCGGGCAGGGGCGGCGGGTTGGCGGCGCCAGCGGTTTCAAGCAAGAGCTGGTCGGAAGCCCCTTCCAACCGGCTCACCAATTCGCGGGTGAAATCCTCGCGCTCAAGCCCGGGCGCGATGGGCGGGAGAATGTCGACGATGATCTTGCCCGGATAGCGCATGAATTTGCGCCGCGGCCAGAACAGGCCGGAATTGAGGGCGACCGGCACGACCGGTACACCAAGCTCGTTATACATGGCGGTCACCCCGGCGCGGTATACCGGCTCGGCGCCGGGCGGGCGCCTGGTGCCTTCGGGAAAGATGATGATCTGCCGGTTTTCGGCCAGGCGGTCACGGGCGCTGGCGATCAGACTGCGAATGGCCTTCGAGCGGCCGCCGCGCTGCACCTTGACCATGCGGAACTTGACCGCATACCAGCCGAAAAACGGTATCCAGCCCAGTTCCTGCTTATAGATGATGGCCGGGTCGTCAAGCAGGCGCAGCAAACCATAGGTCTCCCACAGGGACTGATGCTTGCTGGCGATGATGCAGGGGCCGTGAATCAGATTCTCGCGCCCGCGGATTTCGACCGTGGCGCCCACGACCAGGCGGTGCAGCCAGTCGGCCGACCAGGCCCAGCTGCGCATGGCGAACATGGCGGTCTTGCGGGGGGTCAGAAACAGGGGCGACATGACCAGCATGAATAGGATCAGCATCAGATAATAGAGTGTGTTGAACAGGCTTGAGCGGAAAACGAGCATTTTTGAAAGCACTTTAACAATGGCCGCCGGTTGGTGAGCGGTATGGGGGGTTGACGAGGCTGCGGATCACAGGCTGCGGATCAGCGAAATCCGCAGCCAGGCAATACTATATTTCACATATTCTGAAAACAGCAACCGGGCCAACCGCCAGTCGCGCCACCAGATGCGGGCCGGATTGGAACCGCTGACCACCCGGAACGGGATCAATGTGCTGTTGCCCAGTTGATGGCGCAGCTCCAGCATGGAGCGCGGCATGTGATAGGCGCTGGTGACCACGATCAGCGATCTCATCATATGGGTGCGGGCCCAGATATAGGTCTCAATAGCGTTTTCGGTGGTGTTGCGGGCGGTATAGCCCAGATCGACGCAACAATCGAACCAGGAATCATAGCCGGGATATTTGCGCTGTAATTGCCGCAGGGAGGTTTTCTGATAAACGCCGGAGATCAGCAGGCGTTGGGCCTTGCCCCGGGACAGCAGATCCAGGGCATCGGCGATGCGGAACGAGCCGCCCGTGAGCACCACAATGCCGTCGGCGGGCTGGCCAGAGTTGGGCAATGGCGAGGAAACCTTGGCGACAAAATAGAAAAACCCGGCAATGAACAGCATCACCGGCAGCAGGAAAACCCCGGAAATGATCAGGATTTTACCGCTAAGCCGCATGGTCATGAACCTTCCCTTGCCGCTTATGCCGGCGGACCATTCTCATCTCTTACCTCCCGTGCCTTCGCCCCAGCCTAAATCATGGCGGCCAGAAAACGCAAAACCGCAAAGCGCGAGGTCAATACGCTGATCAGCGCCGCGGCCGGCGGCACCGCCAGCAGGGCGGCATAACCGCCCGGATTGAGGGCGATGGATCCGATCAGCTGGAAATTATTCTGTTGCAGCAATGCCTGCCCGCCGGCCTGGCTCAGGGTCAGGCTGAACAGGAAAAACGTGGCCGAGCCGAGAATCACGCCGATGATCCCGGCCTTGATGCCGAGAATCAGAAAATGCACCTGAAACTGCCGGGCGATATAGCTTTGGCGGGCGCCGATCATATGCAGCACCTCGACAATATCCCGATTGCCGGCCATGGCGGCGCGGGTGGCGAAAATGACGATCGATATGGTGGTCAGCACCACCAGCGCCAGAATGGAAAACGCCCCCAATCGGATCATGCCGGCGGTTCGGGTCAGTTCCGTTTGCCAGCGGCTATGGTCGTCAAGCGAGGCTCCCGGCACTTCCCGCGACAGGCGGGCCGCCAGGGCGTTCAGCTTGGGCGGCGCTTCGGGGTCGATACCGACCAGTATGAGACGCGGCACCGGCAGGTCCTGGAGCACATTGCCTTTGCCGAGCCAGGGTTCCAGCATCTTCACCGCGTCTTCGGGCGATTGCGGTACGGCGGATTGAACACCCGGCGTCGCTTTCAGGATCTTCACGGCGCTGGCAATGCGCTGATCGATGCCGGAGCTGTCAGCTTGTGTGATCTGCACGGTGATCTGGCTGGCGATGCCCGAGGTCCAGCCATCGACGACCTGGGTTACCATGACCACCGCGCCGATGGTGATGCTGGCGAAATAGCACATGATGGTCACCGCGATCAGCAGCGGCCGCCCGGCGACACCATGCGCCGGCATGATCGGCGTCTGGCCCTTGCGGCTCCGCTGCCGGCCGGGTTTGCCGGTGTCCTGGCCGGCCGGGGGCGCCGAATTTCCATTTTGCTGTGTTGTTTGGCTCATATGTCTGTGCCGAACCTTATCTGAGAATATCGATCTGGCCGCGATTGAGGCTCCATACGGGGGCCTCGAACTGCGCCATCAGCGAATGATCATGGGTGGCGATGACCACGGTGGTGCCGAGCCGGTTCAATTCGACAAAAAGGCGCAGCAGTCTCTGTGCCAGTTGCGGGTCGACATTGCCGGTCGGTTCGTCGGCCAGCAGCAGGTCCGGCTGGCCGATCACCGCGCGGGCAATGGCGGCGCGCTGCTTCTCGCCGCCAGACAGCACCGGGGGATGGGCATGGATGCGCTCGCCCAGCCCGACCCAGTGCAGCAATTCCTCGACATCCTGGCGATAATCGGATTCGCGCAATCCCTGTATCCGCAAGGGCAGGGCGACATTGTCATAAGTGGTCAGATGATCGAGCAGCCGGAATTCCTGAAACACCACCCCGATGCGCCGGCGCAGGCTTGGCAGACGGCCGCGAGGCAGGGTGGCGATGTCCTGCCCGAACATGGAGATCAGCCCGCGTGTGGGGCGCAGGGCCAGAAACAGCAATTGCAACAGGCTGGTCTTGCCGGCGCCCGAAGGCCCGGTCAGGAAATGGAACGATTCAGCTTCGATATGAAAGCTGATATCCTTCAGGATTTCCGGCCCGACCCCATAGCGCAGACCGACATTCTCAAAATGAATCACGTGAGCGCTCTACCGTTTGCTTGCTGCATGAGACCTCATGTCAAAAATCATCAACGCCTTTTCGCCGATCCGGCCTGACATCCACAGCGGATCCGACAAAAATCAGTGCTGTTTAACGCGGCCTTAACCCTGATCATACATAAGTAAGAAAACGTTAAGTTTTGATGTTTTTCAGCTGACATCGATCAAAGCGAATTGGTTAGCATGATAATCACCTGCCCGGAATGCGCAACAGAGTTTAAGACGCCAGACAGCGTGTTCGCGAACGGGCCGCGCAAATTGCGCTGTGCCAAATGCAGTCATGTATGGATTGAGGAACCGCCCGCGCCGGAGCGCGATGCGCCGCTGGAGATGCCGGATGCGGAAGTGCCGGCGCCGGATGCGGACGCCGATCCGGAGGCGGAGCTTGACGATGCGGCGGAGTTTGACGCGGCGGAGTTTGACGCGGCGGAGTTTGACACCGTAATGAGCGCCGGCGAAGCGGATGGCGAGACGGACGGCGAGCAGGACGGTGATTCGGCGGCGGAGGTCGAGTGGGCCGAGGACGAACAATCGGCAGAGGCGCGGGACGGCGCGGATGAGGACCCGGACGGCGCGGATGAGGAGGACGTTGACGGCGGCGACGGGGCGGCGGAGCCCCTGCACGATATCGAATCGCTGGCGGCCGATCTTCCCGAGCCTGGGGATGAGAAGAGCGGATTCAGACCGAACATCCGGAAATGGGGCGCGGCGCTGGCGGCAGTGCTGGCGCTGACGCTAATGGGCTATGGCGGCTATGTGTTTCGCCTGGGTGTCAGCCAGTTTTTCCCGCCGGCGGCCGGGCTATATGCGATGCTGGGCGCACCAGTGAATCTGACCGGTTTCGAGTTCGAGGATGTGGGCATCGGCCGCAGCTTCGATAACGGCTTTCCGGTATTGTCGGTGAAGGGCAAGCTGATCAATGTGTCGGACCGCCCGCGCTCCATTCCCGATATCCGGCTGGCGCTGCGCTCGCCCGACAAGCAGGAGGTCTATCACTGGACCATCAAGGTGAAACGGGCGCCATTGAAACCGAGGGAAATGGTGCAGTTCTCGACCCGGCTGGCCTCGCCGCCCTCCGAGGCGGAGGATATCGTGATCCGGTTTCACAAAAAAAAGAATCTGAAAGTCGGAGCGCTGTGAATGGCCAACATTCTGGTGGCCGAGGATGATGGCGCGGTGCGTGATTTCGTGCGGCGTGGGCTTGAGCTGCACGGCCATGAGGTGACGGCGGTCGCCGATGGCGGCGAGGCGGCGCAATTATTGTTTTGTGCAGATCGGGCTTTTGATCTGTTGCTGGCCGATATCCGCATGCCGGTGATGGACGGCATCGCGCTGGCCCTGCGGGCGGCGCGGGATTGCCCGCTTATGCCGGTGCTGCTGATGACCGGCTATGCCGATCAGCGCGAGCGGGCCCGTGAGCTGGAGGCGATCATCCGGGGCGTGCTGCAAAAACCCTTCACCCTCGAGCAACTGGCCGGCGCCGTGACCTTAGCGCTGGAGCCCGGGGAAGCAGGCCGGTAAATTTTCGACCCCATCAGGCTGGCAAGCGGCGTGAAAGTCTATATTGTCACTCCTGAGACAGGCTGGAAGGAAAGCGCCGGAACATGGTCAAGCTCAATAAAATCTACACGCGGACCGGAGATGACGGCTCGACCGGCCTCGGCAGCGGGGCGCGAGTGAAAAAACACGATCTGCGGGTCGAGGCCTATGGGGCGGTTGATGAGGCCAATGCCTTTATCGGCGCGGCGCGGCTGCATGTGGGCGACGGGTTCGATCCGGTGCTGGCCCGCATTCAGAACGATCTGTTCGATCTGGGCGCCGATCTGTGCGTACCGGAAGAGGATGAGCAAGCGGGGGCGCTCAGGGTCGATCCCGCCCAGGTGGCCTGGCTGGAGGCCGAGACCGACCGCTTGAACGCCGATCTCGCGCCGCTGACCTCCTTCATCCTGCCCGGCGGCTCGCCGGCGGCGGCGGCGCTGCATGTGGCGCGCACCGTGGTGCGGCGCGCCGAGCGCCAGATCTGCCGCCTGGCCGATCTGCCCGGCGAGCGGGTCAATCCGGCGGCGATCCACTATATGAACCGATTGTCGGACCTGCTGTTCGTGATGAGCCGCAGCGCCAATGGCCGGGGCGCTGATGACGTATTGTGGGTGCCGGGCGGCAACAGGTAAGGATTTGATCCCTTGTTTTTGCCGCTGAAAGACGACAATCCGCTGTTGATCATCCCGTTTCAGATCGTCACCAGCCTGCTGGTGGCGGCCAATATTTTCGTCTTCGTGGTGTTTGAGAGCGGGCTGGTGATCAAGGCGGCGACCGCGGCCACCATGGGGTTCGGCATGATCCCGAATCTGGTGTTCGACCATGCGGTGGCCGACCCGCGTTTTGCCGCCATACCGGACACGCTCACTTTGCTGACCTATATGTTCGTGCATGCCGGCTGGATGCATCTGATCAGCAATATGGCCTTTCTGTGGGTGTTCGGAGACAATATCGAAGACGCTATGGGCCATGTGAAGTTCCTCGTCTTCTATCTGGCCTGCGGCGTGGCGGCGGCGCTGTCGCATGCGCTGATGACCCCGGATCAGGCGGCGCCGCTGGTGGGTGCGTCCGGCGCCGGGGCCGGGGTGATCGCCGCCTATCTGCTGCTGCACCCGAGGGTCAAGGTGTGGGTACTGCTGTTTTCGCGCATTCCGCTCAAGATTCCGGCCATGTATGTGCTGGGCGGCTGGCTGTTGGTGCAGATCGTCAGCCTGCTGGCCAGCGACAATGGCAATGTGGCCTGGTGGGCGCATATGGGCGGATTTGCCGCCGGGCTCATACTGACCCCTTTGCTGAAGCGGGACAATATTCCCCTGTTCGACCGGGGCGCATCGCATTGACAGGGCCGGAGCGGCGCTTCAAAATGCGGCCGGCCGCAATGGGGAGGCCAGCCTCTGCCGCGCCGTCCTGAACGCGATACAGCACTGATTCAATAGTAAGGAAAGACCGCTGAATATGAAAATCCTTGTCCCTGTCAAACGGGTCGTTGACTACAAGGTCAATGTCCGCGTGAAATCCGATGGCAGCGGGGTCGAGCTTGCCAATGTCAAGATGTCGATGAACCCGTTTGACGAAATTGCCGTCGAGGAAGCGGTGCGGATCAAGGAGGCCGGCAAGGCCGAGGAAATCATCGCGGTATCGATCGGCCCCGCCCAGGCGCAGGAAACCATCCGTACCGCCCTGGCGATGGGCGCCGATCGGGGCATTCTGGTCAAGCATGAGGCGCGCGTCGAGCCGCTGGCGGTGGCCAAGCTGCTGCAGAAAATCGCCGAGGAGGAACAGCCCGGGCTGATTATTCTCGGCAAGCAGGCGATCGACGATGACAGCAATCAGACCGGGCAGATGCTGGCGGCGCTGCTGGACTGGCCGCAGGGCACATTCGCCTCTGAAATCGCCTTCGATGATGGCGGCATTCAGGTGACGCGCGAGGTCGATGGGGGCCTGCAGACCCTGGGGCTGAACCTGCCGGCGGTGGTGACAACCGATCTGCGTCTCAACGAGCCGCGCTATGCCTCGCTGCCCAATATCATGAAAGCCAAGCGCAAGCCGCTGGAGGAAAAAACCCCGGCGGATTACGGGGTCGATGCGGCGCCCCGGCTTAATGTGATCAAAACTTCCGAGCCGCCCAAACGCGAGGCGGGCATCATGGTGGACAGCGTGGCGGCGCTGGTGGACAAACTGAAAAACGAAGCGGGGGTATTGTGATGCGCGCACTGGTTCTGGCCGAACATGACAATGGCTCCCTCAATGAAGCCACCGCGCGCACTGTGACGGCGGCGGCGGCGCTGGGCGGGGATGTGGATATTCTGGTGGCCGGCGCCGATTGCGGCGCGGCGGCCTCGGCGGCGGCCGGGATCGCCGGCGTTGCCAGGGTGCTGGTCTCTGATGATGCGGGGTTTTCCCATATGCTGGCCGAAAACTGTGCCCGGCTGGCGGCCGGGCTGATGGGCGAATATGACGCGTTCCTGGCGGCGGCGACCACCAATGGCAAAAACATCGCCCCGCGCCTCGCGGCCCATATTGATGTGGCGCAGATCTCCGAGATCACTGCGGTGCTGTCGGCGGACAGTTTCGAGCGGCCGATCTATGCCGGCAATGCCATCGAGACAGTGCAGAGCCCGCAGGCAAAAAACGTGATCACGGTGCGCACCACCGCCTTTGCCGCCGCAGCGGAAGGCGGGAGCGCGGAGATTGTGACCGTCGATGCGGTGGCCGATAGCGGGTTGTCGCGCTTCAGCGGCGAGGAGCTCAGCCGCTCGGAGCGGCCCGAGCTCAGCTCGGCCAAAATCGTGATCTCGGGCGGGCGCGGCATGGGCTCGGCGGAAAACTTCGCCATGCTGGACCGGATCGCCGACCGGCTCGGGGCCGCGGTGGGGGCCAGCCGGGCGGCGGTGGATGCCGGCTATGTGCCCAATGAATACCAGGTTGGCCAGACCGGCAAGATGGTGGCGCCGGAGCTCTATATCGCGGTCGGCATTTCCGGGGCGATCCAGCATCTGGCCGGCATGAAGGATTCGCGGGTGATCGTGGCGATCAATAAGGATGAGGAAGCGCCGATCTTCCAGGTCTCGGATTACGGTCTGGTGGCGGATCTGTTCCAGGCCCTGCCGGAGCTGGAAGCTGAACTTGACAAGCTCGGCTGATGTTGCGCAAGCTGCAATCCAAAATGAGGGACGCGGAATTTTCCGGGCTGTGAGAGCATTATAAAGAGCATATTTCCATGAAAATCAAGAAGGTAGGCGTTGTCGGGGCGGGCCAGATGGGTGGAGGGATCACACATGTGTGCGCCCTGGCCGGCTATCCGGTGGTGTTGAGCGATATCACCCGAGACAAAATCGAAAAAGCCCTGGCCACCATTAACGGCAATCTGTCGCGGCAGATCGCCTCGGGCAAGATCAGCGAAGCGGACCGTGAGGCGGCGCTCGATCGGGTTCAGATTGCCAGTGGCTATGAGGATTTGGGGGATGCGGACCTGGTGATCGAGGCGGTGGTCGAAAACGAGCAGGTCAAGCGCGAGATTTACGCCCAGCTCTGCCCGGCGATGAAGCCCTCGGCGATTCTGGGCACCAATACCTCCTCCATCTCCATCACCAGGCTGGCGGCGGCTACCGACCGGCCGGAAAAATTCATGGGCATTCATTTCATGAATCCGGTGCCGCTGATGGAGTTGGTCGAACTGATCCGGGGCATCGCCACCAGCACCGAAACCTTCGATACCGCCCGTGAATTCGTCGACTCGCTGGGTAAGATATCGGCGGTGGCCGAGGACTTCCCGGCCTTCATGGTCAACCGCATCCTGATGCCGATGATCAATGAGGCGATCTACACGCTCTATGAAGGGGTGGGGACGGTCGAAATGATCGACACCGCCATGAAGCTGGGGGCGCATCATCCGATGGGTCCGCTGGAACTGGCGGATTTCGTCGGGCTCGATACCTGCCTGTCGATCATGCAGGTGCTGTATGAGGGGCTGGCGGATTCGAAATACCGGCCCTGTCCGCTGCTGGTGAAATATGTGGAAGCGGGTTGGCTCGGCCGCAAGACCGGACGCGGTTTTTACGATTATCGGGGCGAAAAGCCGGTGCCGACAAGATAGTTTTGCCTCGCGGGCTGTTCTTCGCTTCGCTCAGGCCCTCCGGCGGGGCGGCCTGACCGGCCGGCGCCCAGTCGGGCTTGCCTTGGGCACAAGGATTTGTGCCCTGCGGGGGCGCATTTTAAGTGATAATCGGCTCCGGCCCGCTCCCCCACCCGGCCACCCAGGGAGTATGTCTCAAGGGCGGCGGGTGGAGGAGCGTGCCTGTCTTGAGTTTTGGCCGCTCCTGCCCACCCCGCATGCATATATCTTTCTGCCGGTCCTACCCACCCCGCTCCCCCTCCCCACCGCCCTCAGGGATTGTGACTTAAGGGCAGTGGGGAGGGTGAGCAGGGTGTTGCGGGGAGTGTGAGCGGGTCCGGAGTCCATGAATAGCCGTCATCCCGTCGCAAGACGGGATCCAGGCCGGTCACAATGCGCCGGTATGCGCTGGTATGCGGCCGGTATCAGAGCTGATAGGGCTCCACTGGCAGGCCGCGACGCAGCCATCCGGGCGCCATGTGGTTGCCCATCATGCCCTCGCTGACATCAACGACATTTTCATAACCCTGGCTGAGCAGATAGCGCTGCAGCATGGCGCTGCGCGAGCCGGTGGCGCAGATCAACGCCAATTGCCGGCTCTTGTCGCCCTCGACCAGAGCCTCCAGGGCCTGGGGGAAATCCTGCTGCTGGATGCTCAGGGTCACCGCGCCCTTGGGCACGCCGGAGCGAGCCCATTCCATCGGCGTGCGAATGTCGATCAGGGTGATCTCGCCGACCGCGGCCTTGGTCATGGCGTCGGGGGCGGAAAGCTGGCTGGCGGCCTGGGCGAAAGGATCGAATGGAGACATGGGGGGGTTCCGGTTCCAGAGGCCCTGTTCAAGGGGCCGATCAGATAGTGCTGCCCATTAATATAAGTCATTGCTAATATATTCAAGGGCCGGGGCGCGAATTCCGCACCCGCGCGGGGGCTTATTTGTGCTTCATGCCCATGGAAGCCGTTTTCTGAATGTGGATC